>CABSZQ010000010.1 GCA_902482195.1 uncultured Haemophilus sp. | reverse complement strand
CACTTCACCTTTTACCGAACGTTGCATTTCCGTTACTTCTTCTGGACGCTCATCGATTAAAAGCACAATAAGTTCACATTCAGGGTAGTTGTGCGTGATGCTTTGTGCAATATTTTGTAGCAACATGGTTTTACCAGCTTTTGGTGGAGCCACGATAAGACCACGCTGACCTTTACCAATCGGAGAGGCTAAATCCAAAATACGCGCAGTTAAGTCTTCGGTTGAACCATTACCACGTTCCATTCTTAAACGAGAATTTGCGTGTAATGGGGTTAAGTTTTCGAAAAGGATTTTGCTACGAGAGACTTCAGGTTTGTCATCGTTGACTTGATCGACTTTTAAAAGTGCAAAATAACGTTCGCCTTCTTTTGGTGGACGGATTTTGCCTTCGATTTTATCACCAGTTTGTAGATTGAAACGACGAATTTGACTTGGGGAAACGTAGATGTCATCAGGACCAGCAAGGTAGGAACTATCTGCGGAGCGTAAGAAACCGAAACCGTCGGGTAAAATCTCCAATACGCCGCCGCCAAAAATGTCTTCACCGCTCTTGGCGTGCTGTTTCAAAATAGCAAAAACAATATCTTGTTTACGTAAACGGGCAAGATTTTCCAAACCCATTTGTTCTTCGCCAAGTTTCACAAGATCAGAAACAGGCGTGTTTTTAAGTTCTGTAAGATGCATAATTAATAATGTTGGAACTAATAAGAGTTGATAATACTGAATTGTTTGAATGGTGGGCAATGCCCTTAAGAATGCTGCGTAAATTACCACTAAAATGCAGTACTGTCTAGTTTTTGTTAGAAAAAACAGGGTAAAATAGCGGACGATATAGAGATTATTATTGCATGTTGATTAATTATGCGTGATAATTGAATAATTAATCAATTTTAATATTAAAAGAAGGATAACCTATGGCTCTCTGGGGTGGTCGTTTTACACAAGCGGCAGATAAACGTTTTAAAGATTTTAATGATAGCCTGCGTTTTGATTATCGTTTGGCAGAGCAAGATATTGATGGCTCTATTGGCTGGTCTAAAGCGTTAGTCAACGTTGGTGTATTAAGTGCTGAAGAGCAACAACAGCTAGAAGTTGCCTTAAATGAATTATTAATCGAAGTGCGGTCAAATCCACAAGCGATTTTACAAGATGATGCAGAAGATATTCATAGCTGGGTAGAAAGTAAGCTTATCGATAAAGTGGGTAATTTAGGTAAAAAATTACACACGGGTCGTAGCCGTAATGACCAAGTTGCACTCGATATCAAAATGTGGTGCAAACAGCGTGTAATCGAGTTACAAGAGTCTGTTCGTAATCTTCAACGCCACTTGGTACAAACTGCTGAAAATACGCAAGATGCGGTGATGCCGGGGTATACTCATTTACAACGTGCTCAACCAATTACTTTTGCCCATTGGTGTATGGCTTATGTGGAAATGTTTGAGCGTGATTATTCACGTCTCGCCGATGCTTATAAACGCATGAATAGCTGCCCATTAGGCAGTGGTGCACTTGCAGGAACAGCCTATGCGGTCGATCGTGAACAATTAGCATCAGATTTAGGTTTTGCTTTTGCGACGCGTAATAGCTTGGATAGCGTCTCTGATCGTGACCATATTGTGGAATTACTTTCAACGGCGTCTTTAAGTATGGCGCACCTTTCTCGTTTCGCAGAAGATATGATCATTTTTAATAGTGGTGAAGCGAATTTTGTGGAGTTGTCAGATCGTGTAACTTCAGGTTCATCTTTGATGCCACAAAAGAAAAATCCAGATGCTTGTGAATTGATTCGTGGTAAAGCGGGCCGTGTCATGGGCGCATTAACCGGTATGTTGATGACCTTAAAAGGTTTACCGTTAGCGTATAACAAAGATATGCAAGAAGACAAAGAAGGGATCTTTGATGCGTTAGATACCTGGCAAGATTGCGTAGATATGGCGACTTTCGTGTTAGATGAGTTAAAAGTGAATACCGACCGTACACGCGAAGCTGCTTTAAAAGGCTACTCAAATGCAACAGAGCTAGCAGATTACCTTGTAGCAAAAGGTGTACCATTCCGTGATTCGCACCATATTGTCGGAGAAACCGTGGTTTATGCGATTGAAAAAGGTAAAGCCTTGGAAGACTTAACCATTCCTGAATTCCGTCAATTCAGTGATGTAGTAGGGGATGATGTATATGACATTCTTTCACTACAATCTTGTTTAGATAAACGTTGTGCGAAAGGTGGGGTTTCACCACTTCGAGTGGCAGAAGCAATTGCAGAAGCAAAAGCGAGATTAGCTTAATTAACGTAATACAAAGAGCGGTCAAAAAATGTTGTGTTTTTTGACCGCTCTTTCGTTTTCTTAATCTCTGAAGTTATTAAATTGGAATGGTTGGCCTAATTCAGCGCCTTTCACTAATTGAATAACGGCTTGTAAATCATCACGCGATTTGCCGGTTACGCGTACTTGTTCACCTTGAATTTGGGTTTGAACTTTGATTTTTGAATCTTTCACTAATTTAGTGATTTTCTTCGCCATCTCTGTTTCAATCCCTTGTTTTAATTTGATTTCTTTGGTGTAAAGTTTACCGTGATGTTCACTTTCTGTTGGAATATCCAATGAGCTATGCTCAATGCCACGTTTTACAAACGCACCAATCAAGATTTCAATTAATTGTTCTAATTGGAAATCAGATTCGGTGGTCACTTTCACCGTTTCGCTTTTTTCATTTAATTCAATGACGGCTTCCACGCCACGGAAATCATAACGTGTACTTAATACGCGGTTTGCATTTTCAACCGCATTACGCACTTCGTGCATAGTGATTTCAGATACGATATCAAAAGATGGCATAAGTTTTCTCCCAAAATGAATTAAATTCGATCATTTGCACTTAAAAGACATAAAAGTGCGGTTAAGTCAGCAAAGTTTACCACAATTTGTGCTTGTTGTTGCACCTTCGGTTTGGCATGGAATGCTACGCCTAATCCTGCGACCTTCATCATCGCCAAATCATTAGCGCCATCACCAATAGCAAGGGTATTTTTGCGTGGAATGTTGTATTCTTCAGCGAGTTTTTGCAAGGTATTCGCTTTGTATTGTGCATCGACTACGCTACCTTTTACATTGCCGGTAAGCGTGCCATCAATAATTTCAAATTGATTAGACGCCGCAAAATCGAGGTTTAATAAACTTTTTAAATAATCGGCGAAATAGGTAAAACCACCAGAAGCAATAGCGGTTTTCCAACCATGTTGTTGTAATGTCTTAATGGTTTCAACTAAGCCCGGCATTAACGGTAATTTTTCGCGCACTTGTTGCAAAATACTTTCTGGTGCACCTTTAAGTGTTCCCACACGGCGACGCAAACTTTGTTCAAAATCGAGCTCGCCACGCATTGCGCTTTCAGTAATGGCAGAAACTAACTCACCTGTACCAGCCAGTTTGGCGATTTCATCAATGCATTCAATTTGGATTGCCGTAGAATCCATATCCATCACCAATAAACCTTTTTCTGATAATTTTGCATCAAAATCTAGCTTAGCGATGTCTAATTGCAGGTCGTGGGCATGGGCAATAAAATCGGCTAGCCATTTGCCTTTTAAAAGGACAACGGTATTTTTTTCAACGTTCCATGCATCAAAACAGAGGAAAGATTGACCGCACTTTTGTTGGAATTCGAGTAATTTGGCTAAATTCAGCGTTGTGCCGTATAAAATAAACGCATGAGTTTCATCGGGATGAGGCAAATCAAACGAAAGTGCGGTGGGAAATTGGGGATATTTTTGGGTAATGCTTGCAAGGTTTTGAATTTGCATAGAAAATCCTGTAAATTGTGAATACTCATCTATTCTAGCCGATCTTGGCGAAAAAATGGAAAAACAACGTGCAATTAATTAAAGAAAAACTTCAAAAATCACTGATGTTTGGGCTTATCGTGCTACTTTGTATCGGTGCCATGGCGGTGATTTTGTTTGGTGTGAAACAATTTAAGATTGGTTCACAGCTTTCAAGTGTGAATCAGGTAGCGAATTTATCGCATACTTTGGTTCGTCAGCAAGCCAATTTATTTTCAGTTTTATTAACCAATAATGCGAAATCCGATCAGCTCGTCGAAAATTTAGATAATTTAGTCAAAGAAAACTTTGTGCTCGATGCGACTATTTATGATTATAACGGTAAAGAATTGGCACAAAGTACCAATACAGGCAACCTTCGTGAGCAACTAGGCCTAGAACATAAAAATGAAGGTGAGTTTTCAACACAACAAATTGTTGAGCCTATTTATTCTGCTTCTAATAACGCGGTTCGAGGCTTTTTGCGTGTGACCTTTGACGCCCAATATGCTCAAACAACACAGAACAAAATCAATCAAGTTTTTCACCGGTTATATGGTGAAATTGTCGTGGTCTTTTTATTAGGCGCTTTATTCGCCAGTTCCATTCATTATTTTTTAAGTCATTATCGTCGAACATATCGAAAACCAGTGGAAACTAAAACGGTGGTTAATTTGCAAGGTAAATCGAGTAGCCAACGTTTCCATCAACGTCGTCGAAGAATTTGATCAAGGTAAATAAAATTGCAAATATTGGTTAAGCCAATCAGTAAATAGGGTAGAATACTGAGAATTATTTAGATAGGAGAAAAACATGGCAACTCGTAGACAACTCGCCAACGCAATTCGTGCGCTATCAATGGATGCAGTACAAAAAGCAAAATCAGGCCACCCAGGTGCACCGATGGGAATGGCGGATATCGCTGAAGTATTATGGCGCGATTTCTTAAAACACAACCCAAACAATCCTAAATGGGCCGATCGCGACCGTTTTGTGCTTTCTAATGGCCACGGTTCAATGTTGATCTATAGCTTATTACATTTAACAGGCTATGATCTTTCTATCGAAGATTTAAAACAATTCCGTCAATTACATTCTAAAACCCCAGGACACCCAGAATATGGTTACGCGCCAGGTGTTGAAACCACTACAGGTCCACTAGGCCAAGGTATCACTAATGCTGTGGGTATGGCGATTGCGGAGAAAACATTAGCAGGTCAATTTAACCGTGAAGGCCATGAAATTGTCGATCACCACACTTATGTGTTCTTAGGCGATGGCTGTTTAATGGAAGGGATTTCTCACGAAGCTTGCTCTTTAGCAGGAACATTAGGCCTAGGTAAATTAATCGCCTTCTACGATGACAACAATATTTCGATTGATGGTCATGTAGATGGCTGGTTCAGTGATGATACCGCAGCACGTTTTGAAGCTTATGGCTGGCAAGTAATCCGTAATGTGGACGGCCATGATGCAGAACAAATTCGTGCCGCAACCATTCTTGCTCAAGCTGAAAAAGAAAAACCAACGTTAATTATTTGTAAAACCATCATCGGCTTCGGTTCACCAAATAAATCAGGTTCTCATGATTGTCACGGTGCACCATTAGGTGATGAAGAAATCGCACTAACCCGTAAAGCACTTGGTTGGGAATATGGTCCATTTGAAATTCCAGCAGAGTACTATGCGGAATGGTCAGCAAAAGAAAAAGGTGCGGCAGCAGAAAAATCTTGGGAAGAAAAATTTGCCGCTTATGCAAAAGCATATCCAGAACTTGCTGCAGAATTTACACGTCGTGTAAACGGTGAATTACCAGCAAATTGGGCGGCAGAATCTAAAGCGTTCATTGAAAAATTACAAGCGAATCCTGCAAGCATTGCAAGCCGTAAAGCATCACAAAATGCAATCGAAGCTTATGCACATGTATTACCTGAATTCTTAGGTGGATCCGCAGACTTAGCAAGCTCTAACTTAACGTTATGGAGCGGTTCTAAACCAATTCGTGCACACGAAAACGTAGGTGGTAACTATATCAACTATGGTGTGCGTGAGTTCGGTATGTCAGCGATTATGAATGGTATTGCTTTACACGGCGGTTTCATTCCTTATGGCGCAACCTTCTTAATGTTCTACGAATATGCACACAATGCAGTGCGTATGGCAGCATTAATGAAACAACGCACTTTATTCGTTTATACTCATGACTCGATCGGTTTAGGCGAAGATGGTCCAACTCACCAACCAGTTGAGCAAACCACCTCATTACGCTTAATTCCAAATCTTGAAACATGGCGTCCATGTGACCAAGTGGAATCAGCCATCGCATGGCAACAAGCGGTTGAACGTCAAGATGGCCCAAGTGCGTTGATCTTTACCCGTCAAAACTTAGCACAAATGGACCGCACTTCTGCACAATTAGATGCAGTTAAACGTGGTGCTTATGTGTTAAAAGACTGTGAGGGTACACCAGAGTTAATCTTCATTGCGACAGGTTCTGAAGTGGAATTGGCAGTGAAAGCAGCAGATGTATTGACTGCTGAAGGTAAAAAAGTGCGTGTCGTCTCTATGCCAAGTACTAACCGTTTCGACAAACAAGATGCAGCGTACCGTGAAAGTGTGTTACCTGCAGCCGTAACCAAACGTGTTGCAATCGAAGCAGGTATTGCAGACTTCTGGTATAAATACGTTGGCTTTGAAGGTCGCGTGGTTGGTATGAATAGCTTTGGTGAATCAGCACCAGCAGATCAATTATTCAAACTCTTTGGTTTCACCGTGGATAACGTGGTAGCAAAAGCAAAAGAGATTTTATAATTATTAAAATAGATAAAGGCAGGCAATGACCTGCCTTTCTTTTTTGATTTAAAAAAAGTGCGGTCAAAAAATAAGAAAATTTTTGACCGCACTTTGTTTTTATCTGCTTTCACCTTGTTATCTAAGCCTTTTTTCGTCAATCCATTGAGTTAGCCTTTCAAGTTTGCTAAAATTCGCGACACTTTTTGCGATAAAAAATAAAACGTAAAAAGTGAGTTCGGAAGAAGGTAGCTGGAGAGTAGGGAATTGCCCCTACGCCGACGAGGTAAAATCTTTCAGGCGCAATCGCAAGATTGCAGGGACTGTTACTGGACGAACCCTTGGAGAGATCCATTGCATTTTATTGATGTAAATGGACGCCGAAGGCGCAAAAGAGCGGTCGACTTTTCGATTGTTTTCCAAACGCTCAGGCAAAAGGACAGGGGCAAAAGACAATCGGTATTATCAAAATATTTCTATCGGGATTCTTCTTGTCTCCTTGTCGAGTTTATTTGTATTTTAAGCGACGAGGAATCATCAATGTCATTACAGACAATCTTATCGGCTATTAGTAGCTTTATATGGGGACCGCCTTTACTTATTCTTTTGTCCGGAACCGGACTCTATCTCACCCTTCGTTTAGGCTTTTTGCAAATTCGTTATTTGCCTCGTGCCTTGGGCTATTTATTTGCTCGTGGTGTAAATAAAGGCAAAGGGGACGTGTCTTCTTTTGCTGCACTTTGTACCGCATTAGCGGCAACCATTGGTACAGGGAATATCGTGGGTGTAGCGACCGCAGTACAAGCAGGTGGCCCGGGCGCAATTTTTTGGATGTGGCTAGTTGCATTATTAGGCATGGCAACCAAATATGCCGAATGTTTGCTTGCGGTGAAATATCGTGTACGCGATAAATATGGTTTTATGGCTGGTGGGCCAATGTACTACATCGAACGTGGTCTTGGTATCAAATGGTTAGCGAAATTATTTGCGTTATTTGGGGTGTTGGTGGCCTTTTTCGGTATCGGTACTTTCCCTCAAGTGAATGCGATTACGCATGCGATGCAAGACACCTTTAATGTGCCTGTTATGATTACTGCAACAGTGGTGACGGTATTGGTCGCGATGATTATTCTTGGTGGAGTAAGACGTATTGCGAGAGCCTCTGCAGTCATTGTGCCTTTTATGGCGCTGGGTTATGTGACGACCTCAATTATCATCTTAATCGTTAATTACGATAAATTACCTGCTGCAATTTCATTAATTATTCAGAGTGCGTTTAATCCTCAGGCAGCTTTAGGTGGTGCAGTTGGCTTTACCGTGATGAAAGCCATTCAATCGGGTGTGGCGCGCGGTATTTTTTCAAATGAATCAGGTTTAGGAAGTGCGCCAATCGCAGCCGCAGCAGCGCAAACTAAAGAGCCCGTTCGCCAAGGTTTAATTTCGATGACGGGGACGTTTTTAGATACCATCATCGTATGTACGATGACAGGCTTAGTGCTTGTGATTACAGGAGCATGGAATAATCCTGAGCTTTCAGGTGCAAGTGTGACTAACTATGCTTTTGCGCAGGGATTAGGTACATCATTTGGTGCAACAATTGTAACAGTTGGTCTATTATTTTTTGCTTTCACCACAATTTTAGGGTGGTGCTACTACGGTGAACGTTGTTTCCTTTACTTAGTCGGTATTCGTGGTATTAAATTGTATCGCTTCGTGTTTATTGTTCTGGTTGGGGCTGGCTCATTTCTGACTTTAGATTTAATTTGGATCTTAGCGGATATCGTGAATGGTTTAATGGCTTTCCCGAACTTGGTGGCATTAATTGGTTTGCGTAAAGAGATTATTTCAGAAACCAAAGATTACTTTGAGCGTTTAAAAGCCACGCAACATGATCAAGATGAATTAGCCTAATTTATCTCATAAAAAGAAAAGGGAAGCCGAGAGCTTCCCTTTGTTGTTTACAGCTTTACATCATAACAAGTTTGCACAGAAAGAAAATCATATTTTTTCAGAAATTAGATCCCGATCATATTTTTGAACATTTGTTTTTTTATTTACCTAAAAGCACTTGAAAAAGTGGTTCAAGGTCGATATGTTGTTATTAAAGATGAACGGAACCGAAGGGTTCATTTAAGCAAAAGAGGTAAATGCTATGACACTCAATATCACAAGCAAACAAATGGAAATCACTCCTGCAATTCGTGCACATGTGGAGGGAAGACTTGCAAAATTAGAGAAATGGCACACTCAACTGATTAGCCCGCACTTTGTTTTAAGTAAAGTACCAAACGGCTTTTCTGTAGAGGCTTCAATTGGAACTCCATTAGGTAATCTGTTAGCCACTGCAACGGCTGATGATATGTATAAAGCGATCAATGAAGTCGAAGAAAAATTAGAACGTCAATTAAATAAACTTCAACATAAAGGCGAATCCCGCCGAGCAGATGAGCGTTTGAAAGATTCTTTTGAAAAATAAAGGATAATGAATAAATAAAAAGGGCGAACATGATGTTCGCCCTTTTTTACTAAGGATGTAATCAATTAAAAACGAATCTCAATAGATGCTGCAAAATTACGTCCTGGCGCATAAAAACGCTCTAAACCTTTCCCTTCTTTATCAACAGAATCAGTCGTACTTATTTTGTTAATACCACGTAGGGTATCCCAAGTGTGATATTTACGATTAAATAAGTTATAAAGTCCCGCGCGTAGCGTGATATTTTGATTGATTTTATAGAAACCATACAGATCAAATAGCACAGCAGAATTATTAAGATAAGGGTAAGTTTTTACTTCTCTAACAAAGTTGGTTGAGTATTGCACTATTTGGGCATCTTTTGCTTTTTTCGCGCCAAGATAGCTAGCTTTGACGTTAACTCCCCAGCGATCATTTGGATCTTCATAGCCAATTCCTAAAATCACTTTAATAGGTTGAATGGAGAGTAAGCTTGCTTCAGTGCCATTAAGTTTCCCTTTGGCATAACCGAGATTTGCTGTAAATTTCCAACCTTGCGGAATAGCTGAAATAATCTGATCTAAATTAACTTTACTCGTGAATTCTACACCAGAAATACGAGCTCGGTCGATGTTAACTGCTTTCTGAGCGATTGTTGTGTAATAAGCTTGCTGCCCATAACTTGCACTATAGGCATTGTAATACGGATTACGTTTTTTATACGTTGATTCTTGTTCAGTTAAGAAGTTTTTATAACGAGTATGATAAAACGTTAACCCAAATGAGCCTAATTGATGCTCAGCTTGAATATAAATAGATTGATTTAGTGCTTGTTCAGCTTTTAAATCAGGGTTTGGTATCCAGTTACCAGCAGGATGTTCGAAAGAGAAATACATTTCTGAAGCAGTTGGAATACGGAAACCAGTAGAAATGTTATAGCCTATTTTCCAAATATCATTAAGCTGAGCATCTAATCCAAATGAACCACTTAAACTTTGGAAGGTATTTGATGCAGGTTTACTGCTGCAAGCTCTACAAAAAGCTTTTAAATCTTGTGGTACTAATTCATCCCAATCATAACGAATACCTAATTGACTAGAAAAGATATCATTCCATATCACATTGTCTTGTAATTGAGCAAAGAATGAACGGGTTCTGACAGGGTGTTGAATTGATTCACTATCTTTTGCACTGCTGCCGTCAGTATTTATATTTGGATATTCATGCTCATTACGATTATCAAAATCTTTTTGTGAAATACCGGTTCTTAGCGTAAATTGATGGCTACCAAATCTGGTTTCCCATGGCATGAGCTCGGCTCGCAGAGAGGCTCTCATAAAGCGGCTATTCATGCTGGTATCCTGAATTTCGATTAAATCTTTTCCTGAATATGCAGTAAAATCAGCATTATAGCGATATCCACCTTTGTAGTTTTCTGAACCAATATTTGTTTTTTGAAAATCTAATTCAGTTTTTAGGTAACTTAACCATCGACTATTTTCTGGAAAATATTCGTAGGCAATATTGGCATTATAGCGTTTACTTATATCATTGGATTCACGCCAGAGCCCTGCAAGCTGGTAAGATTTTTCATCAACAAAGTTATTTGCTTTTTGTGCATTAAATGATGCACTTACACGTTGTGTCCGAGTAATAAAATAACCGATTTTAGCTAAGTAGCTATGGTTTTTATGATGTGATGGGTCTGGGATGCCGCGAGCGTTACCTACGATATCCTGACCTTTTCCACGGCTTTTCATTTCATATCCATGGCGATAGGAATAGAGTAAGGTTGCATCAAATTTGTCATCTTTATAAGCAACCCCTAAAGTGTGTGTCCATTCGCTATTTTTGCTAGCATAACCATTTTTAAGCAATACACCCCATTTTTTATTTGGCAGAATGATATCATCAGCACCTAAGGTTCGATAATTAACGGAACCGCCTATCGCACCACTACCTGAATTGAAAGAATCTGCTCCTCGCATAATATCAATACCCTGTACTAATTCTGGATCGATACTTAGACGAGAGCTATTAAAATTACCGTAACGTGCATATAGTGAATTTTCTTCTGATTCGGGTAAATTGACGCCATCAACACTGATACCAACACGATTTCCTTCAACACCACGCATTGCAAAACCTTTGTTACGACGGCCATTATCACTAATGCCAACATCAGTAGCATAACGAACTAAGTCATAATTATCTGAAATCAGTTCTTCTTGAATTGCTTTACGCGTTTTTTTTATTTGATTTACTTTGACTTCAGCAGCATTGGCATTAACAGTAATTGTATCTAATGTAGTTTGCTCTTCTGCATAAGCGTGCACAGCAAGAGCGACACAAAGTGCACCTAAAGAAAGTGGAAATTTATGAATCATATTTTTACCTGAAATATTATTTTGATTTAGTAGAATCTGGAGCAAAGTTTACAAAATTTAAATAAATCTTACAATGGTATTGAAAATTATTTTCAT
>CABSZQ010000009.1 GCA_902482195.1 uncultured Haemophilus sp. | reverse complement strand
TTTCAAGTTTATTTAAAGTAGCAGTAAAAGAAATTAAAGCAGCAAATACTTCAAGAGTAAAACAATCAAAATATGGAAAAATACTTAGTATAGAGGAAGAGCAACTAGAAAGGTTAATCCAGCAATATGAATCAGAAAGTGATTTAATTTATAAGAAACTTAAAGGTCCTTCAGGTAAAACCTATATGGTGGATGTTAGAGTTGAGACGCCAGATCAAAAGGTGTATATCGACAGACAAGCCATGGAAGACTGTGATACATTTGAATTACCTGATTGGTATGAACGCAAAACAAGCATTAGGACAAAAGCATTAATTTTAATGTATTACACACCTGAAAGTGGCACCACTGAATATAGGGCTGTTGAAGTTCGTTGTTTTGATCTTGAGCAAAATTACTTTTATGGTTTTTGCTTTCTTAGAGAAATGTACCTAACTTTTCGCTTTGACCGAGTTTCAGAGGTAGTAGATTTAAATAATAGAAATCAATCTATTAGTGATTTAAAAGAATTTTTAATGAAGACTAAGCAGAAGTAGTTTTTAGCTTATAAATTGGCGTAATTTTAGCGTAATGAATGTATAAACATGCAACAATAGGTAGCCAAGGATATGAAAATAGTTTAAAACATTTCACTAAAATATTTGTAAATAATTGATTTATTTATGAACATCCAAAATAAAAATCCCCGTCCAATGAACGAGGATTATAATATGGTGCCTAGGGTCGGACTCGAACCGACACGGTTATTCACCGGCGGATTTTGAATCCGCTGCGTCTACCAATTTCGCCACCCAGGCATTTGGGTTGTTCTGAATTATACGTTTATCTTACTTCGTTGCAAGTAAAATTTCATTAAAAACGTGTGGTTGTTTTAAATTTCATCAACTTGTATTCAAAGATAAAAGGGAAGTTTAAAATAATTTGATACGTTGTCACAATTTATAGGTAAAATAAAAGCTTAGTATTTCTACTAAGCTTTATGATTATCTAATTAAGCGGTTTGACCAGCAAGGTTACCTAAATCTTTATCGATTAAGAATAAGCCTTTGCCATCTTCGCCAAGAAGATTTAATTTGTCTAAAATACCGCTGAATAATTTCTCTTCTTCGTGTTGTTCTGCAACATACCATTGTAAGAAATTGAATGCAGAGTAGTCTTTTTCTTCAAAAGTTTTACCCACTAATTCATTGATTTTACTTGTGATCAGTTTTTCGTGTTCATAAGTTAATTCAATGATTTCTTTTAATGATTTGTACTCATGCGCAGGCGCTTCAATTACTGTGATTACCGCTAATGCACCTGTTTCATTTAAATAAGTAAATAATTTACGCATGTGTTGCATTTCTTCTGCAGCATGAGCTGATAAGAATTTAGCTGCACCTTCAAAACCGTTTTGTTCGCACCATGCGCTCATTTGTAAGTAAAGGTTTGAAGAGTAGAACTCAAGGTTCATTTGATCATTTAATAATTTGATTACGTTTGCTGATAACATTTTGTATTCTCCTTCTAAAATTATAATGTTGCTAAATCACGATCGATAAAGTAAAGCGAACGACCGTCTTCACCCACCAAGTTAAATTTATCAATAATGCTATTGAATAATTTTTCTTCTTCGTGTTGTTCTGCAACGTACCATTGTAAGAAGTTAAAAGTAGAATAGTCTTTGTTTGCAGAAGTTACTTCAACTAATTCATTAATTTTAGAAGTAACGAGTTTTTCATGTTCAAGTGTGGTTTCAAATACTTCTTTAAGTGATTTGTAGTCATTTTTAGGTGCATCAATTTTACCTAAAAGTGGCATACCACTTGTTTCACTCACATATTTGAATAATTTTTGCATGTGTTCTAATTCTTCATCAGCATGACGAAGTAAAAATGCTGCAGCACCTTCATAACCGTGTTTGCTACACCAAGAACTCATTTGTAAATAAACATTAGAAGAGTAGAACTCTAAATTGATTTGTTCATTTAACTTATCTGCGATTGCTTTATTAAGCATAAACCAACTCCTTTCCTTATTAAGTAGAGATTAAAAATAAAAACAAGACTGCTTAACTTGTCATCGGTGTGCATTTTAATCTCGCAAATGAGAATGGTCAAGTGTTTTTTTAAATATTTTTTTATAAGCCACTAATAATAAAGGAGAAATCAATGTTAATTATTCTCATTTATGTAACATATGTAAAATAAATTCTCATTATCAGATCAAGAATGATGAAATCTGCTGAATTGATGTACGCAATTGTATTCAGAATTCACGTAGCGTTATCTTAAAATTTCATTCCAATTTAATTATTCCATCACAAAGACATACATTTATTTCTTTTATATCCATAATCCCAAAATCACCTTATTTTGAGTAATGCATGAAATAGGATAGTCACCTATATTGATTTGTGACATATTTATATGTTTAATTTAACATAATATACATTATGCGAAATCAATTACAAGGTTAGTGAAAGCTACGTATTAATAAGATCACAGAGTTATACACAGGTCACGAATACTGCTTAGCCAATACAAAATATGGAAATTTCATGCGCTGTAACATGTGTTTTTTTAAAGTTATTGAACTATACACTAGAAATGTAAAGAAAATGCAAAGGCTTTTGAGCGTTTTGCATTGGCATTTTAAGAGAGTTTTAAATAATTAATTTTTAACAGGGGCGAGTTTAATTTTGTGATTTTTTTAGAATGGAACGCGCAACATATTCATTTTTCCAAAATACATTGAGCAGGGGTTACGGGGCTGCAGCCGCTGCCCCTTACGTCAGGAGAAAATGCACTGCATTTTCCCCCGACACCCCAATTTATCAGGAAAGCTATTTCTTCATCACTGATTCTGACATATCAATTCTCCTATAGTTAAGTTGTATCGTAAAAGCCACAAAGCGCAGGCGTGTAACGCCTTTACCCTTTGCGGCTTTTACTTTTAAATCATCTTCACTTGTAACAAGATAACTATATCAGTTTTTGTATTAGATTTTGACTTCCCTGTTAAAATACCTTTAGGCAAGAAAGAAAAGCCAGTTTCACCTTCTGTAATTTTATTTTCAGCTAACCCACCTAAAACAATCACATCACCGCTTTTAACCGTTACATCAGTTACTATGTCACGTTTAATCAGTGTTGGAGACTGATTTACTCCAGTATCAGTTTTCACAAAGTTAGAGAGCTGCTGATTGATTTTTAAATCAATCGCATTGCTTTTTATAGTTGGTTGAATATCAAAAATTACACCAGAAGATCGATATTCAATAGACTGAATTGGGCGGCCATCTTGATAAGTTACGTTAGACAATACAGGAACATCAGAACCTACTGAAAAATTGCCCTTTGAGCCTGATTTTACACGTAAAGTTGGACTGCTCACGACCTGAAAACGCTCATCGGTACGAAATAACTCAATCATTGCATCTAGATTACCGGCATTAACCGTAATAAAGTTTTCGTAATTTTGTTTATATCCAATATTAATGCCTAGCTTTCCTGAAAGTAATTTTGCTAAAAGATTAATGCCACTTCCTTCTTTTGCTACATCTTGTACTTCAAAAACATAGCCTGTCACAACAACTTCACGACTTGGCGTATCAACAGACTGTAAAACAGATTTAATTCTTGAAATATCTTCAACTGTTCCATAATAAACAAGCTTATCACCGCTTGCTGATACTTGACCTTCCCCTTGAAGAAATTGAGCCAAATATTCTGTATCACGATGAATAGGATTATAAACAAAGCTTTTCTTGATAATTTTTGCAGGCTTAGGCTCAACATGAGCAAGATAGACAACCCCGCCTTTCTCATAAACCTTAATATTCATATTTTCAAAATATCGTGTAATAAATTGACCAAAATCTTGATTTTCAGTTGTATGAAAGCTAATCAAACGTGTATCTGCGGCCAGTTTGGGATCTAACATATAAGGCTTTTCTAAAACTTCGTCATAAATCATTCCTACAGCTTTAGGTAATGGCACAGCCTCCAATTTGAAATTAATATTTTTCGCTTGAGCATAACCAAAAACAAACATAAATAAGAAAAATAAAATGTTACGTTGTAATCTCATTGTTTTACTCCTGAATAATAATTTACTCGCTGATTATCAATAATTCCCTCTAGCATCCGACCTGTAAAATTAAAACTTGAACGAGGTTCTAAACGTAAATTTCCTTGGTTATCCGCTAAAATCACAAAACTTTTTCCTGATTTTTGTAACTCCCCTGTTATACGCCATTGTGTTGATAACGGCACAGACTGTGATTGAAGAAAGCCATTCTGTTCTTCAATAAAAGCTACATTATTTTCTGGTATTGATTCAATGGGCTGCTCTTGAGCTGTCTCTTGTGTCGGCTTAAAAAAAGTGAACAACTTATAAAATGAGAAACCAAACACAATTAACGCTATGAAAGCGATATATTTAATACTTGATTTACTTAAAGCATTTTGACGTTTGTCTGTGACTAATTCTCTGCCATTATCAGTTTCATAGCTCTTATAAAGTGGGAAAACTGATTTGTCATATTTTTCTTGATAACTAGCGGTCTTTGCTGTTTTCCAACATTTATTGCCAGAAAATACATCAACCCGATAACGACTTTTTAATCCTGCAGCAACCAATTTTGTCATCTTAAATGTGGTTTCAATCCGCTCTACCAATTCACGCTGTAGATTAGTTAAATCTTGATTAAGAATAACAAAATCACAAGAAATGCCGTTTTTATCTGTAAAATGACGATGTTCAGACAAAAATGAAAAGTGGTTATCGTTGATTTTTTCTTTCTTTGGAAAGAATCTCCAAGCCTCATCAATAATGATCAAATCCCCTGCTTTACAGAAGGTTTCAATGTTATTGTCTATTGCGTTTTTATAAGGATAAAAATCCGCATCTAAACAAGCATCATTATCTACAACCACTAATTCACCTAAATTTTCTTGAGATAATTTTTTATCTTTCGATAAGCAATACTCTTCTATTAATTGCTTGTTTAAACCATAAATATTAGATACAACTCTACGCCCAGATGATATAGCAGGAATAATGACAGATTTAACCACCTCATAAGATTTTCCATGCCCGGGTAATCCAACATAAGCAGAAATAGCCATGAATACCGCCTTATCCAATAACAGGAAGTCTGCGAATGATAAAACGAGACAACAAAGCAGAAATTAAAAGGCTTATACCTGTCGGAACCTTAAGAACGTACAAGAAATAAAGAATTGAGTTAGGCAAAGCATTAAATAAATCCTTTATATTTGGAATATCCTTTGGTAAAAACAATTCTATAACCACAGGAATAAACTCGGTCGTAATGTAAAATAAAGCAAAAAATACAAAAAATTTTGCAAGCACTCCCCTAATCAAAAATTGCATTAAAGAAGATAGTGCTGCAAATATAACTCCATACATAAAATATCCCTCCTTAAGCGCTCAATAAAACTCTCAAAGAAATAATCCCCCAAATCAATAACATCAAAGATGAAATGATGCTTTTATTCCTTTCTACATAATCACAATGGCCATCTAAAGTTACATTTGCCTCTAAATATGGAACGCGACCACTCCAAACAGGACACTGAATTTCTCTTTCTGAAATCTTAAAATCTTTTAAAGAAGGGAAAAAATCATTAAAAGGCTCTAGTATTTGAAGAGCTGTAGGAGGATTAATATCAGGCATATCAACAGCCGGAGAAGAAAAATCAACTCTTTTTGATATAGAAGTAGAATCAGACTCTTTTTCACTCTCTTTAGGTTTAGGATTACTAGAGCTAACAACATCATCAAACATATCATCTGAATATCTAAAACTACTTAAATCCTTAGCTTTTAAAGATGGATCTGTAAAATATTTTCTAACATCACTCGGCTGAATATTAGAAATCACTTTTCTTTCTTCATCTGTAAATTCATCACTGTTTAACGAAACTGCATTTTTAGCAAAAGTAGATATTTGAGCATCATCTTGTAAAACAACCTTATCATCTGGAACAACGTTTCCTCCCCAAACTACTTGAGCTTTTGCCGATGGTGATCTTTGTTCTTTTTTTATAACCCTAACTGTAAAAAAAGATTTTTGAGTAAAGCAATTAGATGAATTTTTTACACATTGTTTGTAACTATAATTAACAAGCAAACCATCTGCATAAATTGGAGATTTTTCTTTAGAAACAACCTTAAAATCGGATAAAACTGAATTAGACGAAGCTTTTTCCATCTTTAGCTCAAAATTTTTATTAATTGCACAATTCAACGTTTCATCATAGGAAGATGTTTGACAAGTTCCATAGGCATCTTCATAAGTAAAAACTATATTATCTTGAAGATTTACAAATGCCGGATTAAATAAAGATGGCTCTTCCTCTAAATAAACCTTCTCTAACCGGCCAGTTTTAGGATCTTGCGCCATCACATAAAAACCTAATGAATCTTGAGAGGCAGAAGTAAATTTCTGAAAAGCACTATCAATCAACTGATCAGTAAAATATCCCAAACCAAAAGTAACCGCTAAACCCGTAATAGGATGTTTAGAATATAAAGCTCCTGATGCTCTAGTCGCTTTTTTAGCAATACTACGTAAAACATTTGCTCTACGTACTTCTTGCATCGTAGATGCACCAGAATTAGGAATAACAGCAGGTAAGTTATACGTTCTGTTATATGATCTCTCAAGCAAGTCTTTCACAATTACTTTAGTTTTATTTTCAGTTGTAAAAGGTCTGTCAGCAGAAAAAGCTGAACTACAAAAAAATGCTAAAAATACAACAACTATAAATTGTTCAAACCAAGCACTACGACCAATCCGCAAACTATTCCAAGGAAAAAGTACATTAAATCCCATAAAAACATTACCTAGCCCTTTATCATTGATTAATAAATAAAAAAGGAGGGATTCCCTCCTTTTTCCCTAGCGGCCAAATAAACCCAAAATAAATCGAATTCCCATTTTAGCAATTCGAGGACCAATCAAAACGCCACCGGCAGCAACGATACCAGCAATCACTGTAGAAAAGTCCACTTGATTGAGCATGCTAGTCACATCAATTTGTACCTTTTGAGCTGCTTCACCTTGAGCAAAAGCACTAACTGAAGAACCTAAAACAACTGCTGAAACAAGATATTTTTTTAAATTTGACATAATAAACTCCTTGTACTGAGTTAGAATGAAGTGCTTATCTAAAAATAGCTAAAACTGAACCAACAGATTTAGCTATCAAATAAAAAATAAGCACCAGACCAAATGAAAAGCCAAAACTATCGACATGATGAATAAAATCCTGTGCCGAAAAGTTTTGATTTTCATTACCTGAAAATGCCACAGATTGAAGTTTGACGGCCTCTGTCTGTGGTATTTTCAAAACCACTTCATTACAACTAACACCTGTTTGAGATTGGCATAACTTCGTTGTAATCTCGATTTCATTACTCATAAATGAAATACCAATAAATAAAAAATTGTTAGAGCAAGACCACAACCAATAAAGCTTGCTCCTACCATTTCTATAAATTCACGCATTATTTCAATTCTTCTATGATTGAACTTTCATCAAAATTGTAAGTGATACCTTTACGGCCATTTTCCATAGCCCATTCACGAGGATAAACAAGCACCATTACCGTTTTATCCTTTAAGCGATTAATCGTATTCCTTAACACATCATTCATAGAACGATCATCAATCTTAATTTCTTGAATTGACGTGTTATAGCCGCCATAACCATCAGGCTCTTGTAATTGAACCCCCATGTTATGACGATCTTTTACTTCTCCAGTCTCTCGATTAGTGAAAGATGAAGATTTATAACCTTTTAAGATACCTACAATATAAAATCCGGTACGCATAATTGATTTCTCCTAATTAATGATGAAAAGACTTATTTATTAAACAACAAAACGTAACTGAGGAGCGTTACTTGGAAATTGATAAAAATCAGGGGCTTTAAATGGACGAACCATAATATTTTCACAGGCGATAACTCTAACCGCTTGGAATTTCTCAACATCGCAAGGATTAGCAATATCAATACCTATTTTTCTTAATCTTGCTCTATGAGTTTCATATTGACGAGATTTTAGGCCTAACTCTTTGCCACTAGCCCATAACATTGCGTAATATGCTGAAGTTGTTGCTTTTCTCAATGTATCAACAATCCCTTGAGAAACTAATTGTTCAGCAATGGTTTCTAAATCATATTGACTTACATTTAGCTTTTTATACATGTCAGTAAATTCCTTCTGTAAGTTTTCTAATACTGAAAAATCACTAATTCCCCAATAACATAAATTTTCACGCTGCAAATATCTTGATTTTAATTTTTGCTCAAAACGGACTACCCCATTTTCTCTGCAATACTCATAAACACTTCTGTAATATCTAAACTCTTTTGATTCTTCACCAAATTTACGCTTAATCTTGTCATAAGAATGAACTCGCATTTCTTCGTGTTTTATATAACAGCTTGGATAAATTAAATTGGCATTTCCTTTTTCACTAAGCCAATCTGTGGTGCAACCATTTGTATGAAGTCTGCCAATAGAATTTCTATAACGCATCTGCGATAAGGCTTTTAGAAATGTACGCTCATTACCCTTACCAACCGCTTTATTGGTAGTAATATCTAAACGTTTAATGATTGCGCCATTAGAAAATTTTGAGACCTTAGAGCCATCTTCGCCTTGGCGATAAAAAATTTCAGTGCAACGAGTAAAGATTGGTAATTTAAGAGAGGAAAGAATTGAATTGAAACAGGAAACGCAACTATCTACAGTATCAAAACCAAAAACATTTTCTACTCGACCCCATCTACTTGGGTTTCCTGCCATACGAATAACAGAACCTGAAATTTTAATACTAACCTCATCACAATAGCTGCCTTTATGATGGTATTTACCTGTGACTCTACTTTTTTGAATTTCACCGCCTTCAGTAACAACCATTAAATATTGACCATAAATAGAGAGTAAAAGCTCTTCAGGGATTTCTACCCCAAAGTCCTGCTCTATCTCTAACCAGTCAATAAATAAGTTCACAAAGTAACCCTCAAAAAAGAAAAACTTTTTTTCTAAGAAATTAGATTTTGCTAAATTATAATAATCTCATTTCTTAGATGTCAATAAAATAATTTCTTTTTTTCTAAGAAATGATATTATTTTTTTCATAAGTAGAAATAGGGAACACAA
Organism: uncultured Haemophilus sp.; assembly: GCA_902482195.1. Lineage (GTDB taxonomy): Bacteria > Pseudomonadota > Gammaproteobacteria > Enterobacterales > Pasteurellaceae > Haemophilus_D. The sequence continues at coordinate 2,523 of CABSZQ010000009.1, read as the reverse complement.
AATGCCGACAAAACACATTGATGATCTAACATGGAAAAAAGTCCAAGAAGAACATGTAAAAGCTGTTGTGCTTACCAAAATGAGTATAAAAGATACTGAAATTCTTAAGATTTTAATTAAGAAGGGATTAGATAACGTAACAGACGATGATTACATTAATTTTGCTAACAAAAAGGAAAGTAAATGAGATATTTCAGACTCTCTTACGATACTAGACAACTTAGTAAAAAAAACATTGAGTTAATCAATCAGACTGTAATTAAAAAACTAGGTGAAGAAGGTTTCTTCGTTCCTGAAGAATCTCAGATTACTCTTGATTTCCCCATTCCTGAAGCACTGCATCACGAACAAAATATTTTCTTTTCCATTCCTAACAATCTATGCAATGAAAAAAAAGAGCTGTTTTTTAGAAAAATGGCAAGAGAATACTTTGAATTAATAAGTTCTAATGTTGGCATTTCAGGTATGAGAACGTATGATTTATATCCTGATGAAGATAGTTATCAAAGACAATTAAAGTTAATTATAGAAAATTATTTGATAGCTACGGCCGATTATGAAGATAAAGACTATATAAAATCAATTCTAGATAGTAATGAATTTCTAAAAAACTGGTTAGAAAATACAGGAAGATCACCAATTTAACCGCAGAATATTGCGGTAAAGTTCGGGTGTTACAGAACTCCCGAACTTCTGTACCCTTTCAAGCCCAAATTAACCAAGGAAAGAGTATGAGTTTAATAACAGGTATAATACTAATTTTGGCCATCATATATATCGGAACCAAAATTGGAATAAAATAGCTACTCTATATATATCCATAGGAGGAAAAAATGGAAGAAATTAAAGTAGGAACAATAGTTCAACTCAAATCAGGCAGCCCTTTAATGACGGTAGTCTTAGTTAGAGACAATGAACAGGTAGTATGTAAATGGTTTGAGCAAAATAAGTCAAATGAGGAGACTTTTCCAAAAGCTGCTTTAGATATCTATCACGAAAACTCAGGTTCTTTTGTTACCGATTATTAAAAAACTTATTTCTAGGCTGATAACGATAATTTTTAATAAACTCGTCTAAATCAATAGGAACTGATGAATTTGTCAGTTCCTTTAAAAACTCCCCCAAGTGTTCCATTTTCTCAAATCTTGCTTGAGTCTGTTCTGCAGTTTCCAATCTGTCAAAAACAAAACGAATTTCAACCGTATCATAGCTAAATCTTATATTATGCTCAGTTTGTTTGAGAAGTTTCACTGCCTCATAAAAATGTCTTGGCGTGATATGTTGAATAGTAATATTTGACATAAATTCAATAACTTAAAATTTCGCATAATGGCGGATTATGTGTAAATTCTTGCGCGGTGCCAATGGCGATTATACCGCGCTGCGAATTGTAACATAATCCGAAAATCATTATGCGAAATCAATTACAAGGTTAGTGAAAGCTACGTATCAATAAAATCACAAAGTTATGCACAGGTTTTAAATACCACTCAAGCGATGCAGAATCTAGCTTTACAACACCTTGCAATAAGATTAAATAATGATTTATACACTCTAAAGTTGTTATGTAAGGAAAAAATAAAGAAGTTTATATGTATCAAAATAATGGCAACGCTACGTGAATTCTGCGTTATTTTATGAGGTGAATATCATCAGATTTAAAAAAGAAAAACGTAAATCTCAGGGATTAAGATTTACGTTTTTGTTGATTGGCATTTGTGTGACTATGTCACGATATGTATAAGATTAAGATAACAGTTTTGCACCGTATTCATAAACCTGTTGTAGTAAATTCAGTTTGGTTGGATTATCCGAATATTCCTCTGCTAACCGTTGTAAACTTTCTTCAAATTTAACCGCACTTTGTTCTAATTTACGTTGGCGATATTTTTGCCATTTGATTTGCTCAGCACGATTTAGGGTTTTGTAGAAATGTCTTGCACGATAATGGAATAACAATTCAGGAATTCGTTTATCTTCAAATGCTAAACCATGCTCAGCTAATTTTTCAGGTGGTAAATCACGTAAAATAGCCATGTTGTTTTTATCGGCATTGCTAAAGAAACCGTTATAAAGCTCCGTTTCTACATTATCACTTGGCTCAAATTCACGTTCTTCTGAGAAGATTTCAATAACTTTCTCGCGTATATCTAAGGATTGACGCAATTTTGCTAAATTATCTAGGCAATGTTGTCTGTCTATCCCTAAACAAGCTGCATTTTCTGGCAGTAACGTTTTTGCAGGAGCCAAAATTGGACATTTATTAATATGAACCAATTTCAGTGGAACAGATGAAGCTCCCCTTTCTTCTAGCTCGCTTTTCTTGGTATACAAATCTTGTCGCAAATCAACCGCACTTTTGCTGATCAAGTTATCAATATCACCAGATAAATCACAGACGATTACAGCATTTTGATTAGTTGGATGCCATGCTAATGGTGCCACCCAAGCACAATTGCCGCGATAATTCCCTAGCATGCCCGAAACGTGCACTAATGGTGTCATTTCCGCGGTATCGATCAG
>CABSZQ010000008.1 GCA_902482195.1 uncultured Haemophilus sp. | reverse complement strand
GATATTTTGTGCTTGTACCATAAATCGGTTTATCAAGAGAAAAACTAATCTCACTTTCACCTTTAAACGCAATGTTTTGGTTAAAAATATTTTTAAGTGAAAAATCAGTAAAACGACCATGAATATTGACATAGTTTAAGGCTTGTTCGCTCAGTTTGAAATGAGTGATTTGTACTTCTTCTAAAATCGGATTGCCTGAAAAAAGAGGAAAGAGCGCAAATTTAGCTTCAAGGTTTTCAGCCGAAAGTTGATGGTATTTTACCTCAGATAAATTCACCGTTGGCTGTGGTAGAAGGTTTACCGAAAAATCATTCACTTGAATGTTATATTGCACCAAATGCTCGACGATACTGCTTTTCAGTTGATTGAGTTGAATATAAAAAAAAGCAAAGATCGCAAACAGCACGATCAACAGGCTAATTGCGATCTTTTTCATTGATTAATCCTCATTAATTCGGCTAGCTACCGCATTTTGCTGATGCTTATATTTAGCATCTTTACGGCTGGTGTAAGGGCGCGCTGCCGGGCCACTTAACACTTCAAAACTCAATGCACCAATCACCATATTAGGACGCAATGCTAAAGGTAATTTGCCGGAGTTGTAGAACTCCAACACAATTTTACCTTCCCAACCTGGATCGATACGATGAGCGGTAACATGCACCATTAAGCCTAAACGAGCAAGTGAAGAGCGACCATCTAACCAACCGATAATATTGGCAGGGAGTTTCACAGACTCTAATGTGGTGGCTAACGCCAACATACCTGGGTGTAAGAAGAAGGCCTCATCATCACCAATAATGATTTCATCGCTCATGACCGATTCAAGTTGAGCAGAAACTTCTTCTTTCGGACCGCTTAAATCAATATATGGGGCTGAATGTTCACGAAATACGCGAAATGAATTGCCTAAACGTACATCGATGGTTGCACCATTGATTTTGTCGTTGTCAGGACGAGGCGTTAAAGAAATAATGCCATCATCTAGATAGCGTTCGATATCGGTATCGCAAAGACGCATGATTTTTCCTATTTTTCGTTTAATAAATGAAGAATTTGAGCTTTTAACATGTTAATCGCAATACGGTTTTTACCACCGCGAGGAATCACGATATCTGCATATTGTTTTGATGGCTCAATAAATTGCAAGAACATTGGACGAACAGTTGCACGATATTGGTCAATTACAGATTGTAATGAACGGCCACGTTCTTCCATATCACGTTGTAAACGGCGGATAAAACAAATGTCTAATGGGGTATCCACGAAGACAGAAATATCGGCTAATTGGCGAACTCGCTCATCAGTGAGCAATAAGATGCCTTCTAAAATCACAATTTTTTTCGGAGTGAAGTGTTTGGTTTCGCCTGTTCTGGTGTGATCAACATAACTATAGACAGGAATATCTACGGCGGTTCCGTTTTTTAAGTCTTTTAAGTGTTGAATGAGTAAATCTCTATCCATTGAATTGGGATGGTCATAGTTTGTTTTTATGCGCTCACTCATCTCTAAATGGCTTTGATCTTTATAGTAGCTGTCTTCAGCAATAATGCCGATTTCTTCACAACCTAAGTCGTTACAAAGTTCTTTATGAACGGTAGATGCAATGGAGCTTTTGCCTGAAGCGGATGCCCCCGTGATAGCGATGATAATACAAGATGAGTCTGACATAGAACGTCCTCAAAAACGGAAGGTAAAAATTATTGGGATTATAAAGAAAAATCAGCTTAAATTCACCTTTCTTTCTTTTTTTATTTTAATTTTTTAAATTTGTGAAGTACTTCACGGAAATTTTTTTCGTTTTCGCTTACGCTGTGCTCGTTTTTATTATTTCATCTGTGTTATTTATGAGGAGCTACAATGAAAATGAATAAAATTTCTCTCTCAATTTCAACCGCACTTTTAGCTGCGGGTTTAATGACATCATCTGCTGTTAATGCTCAAGGGCGTTTGGTGGTGTATTGTAGTGCGACCAACATTCTTTGTGAAACGACAACGAAAGCGTTTGGCGAAAAATATGATGTGAAAACCTCATTTATTCGCAACGGTTCAGGTAGTACTTTCGCAAAAGTTGAAGCAGAAAAAAATAACCCGCAAGCAGACGTATGGTTTGGTGGTACATTCGACCCTCAAGCACAAGCGGCAGAGTTAGGTTTAATCGAACCTTATAAATCTAAACACATTGATGAAATTGTTGAGCGTTTCCGTGATCCAGCGAAAACCAAAGGACATTATGTCTCTGCGATTTACATGGGTATCTTAGGTTTTGGTGTGAATACTGAGCGTTTAGCAAAATTAGGTATTAAAGAAGTCCCAAAATGCTGGAAAGATTTAACTGATCCTCGCTTAAAAGGCGAAGTGCAAATTGCTGACCCACAAAGTGCGGGTACAGCATATACAGCACTAGCAACTTTCGTTCAACTTTGGGGCGAAGATAAAGCATTTGATTTCTTGAAAGCATTACATCCAAACGTATCTCAATACACCAAATCAGGTGTGACCCCATCTCGTAATGCTGCACGTGGTGAAACTGCGGTAGGTATCGGTTTCTTACACGATTACGCACTTGAAAAACGTCAAGGTGCGCCGTTGGAATTAGTGGTGCCTTGTGAAGGTACAGGCTACGAGTTAGGTGGCGTGAGTATCTTAAAAGGTGCGCGTAACATCGATAACGCAAAATTATTCGTGGATTGGGCATTATCTAAAGAAGGTCAAGAGTTAGCGTGGAAACAAGGTGACTCTTTACAAATCTTAACCAACACCACAGCGGAACAATCGCCAACTGCGTTTGATCCAAACAAACTTAACCTGATCAATTATGACTTTGAAAAATACGGTGCAACCGAACAACGCAAAGCCTTAATTGAAAAATGGGTTCAAGACGTTAAATTAGCGAAATAATGTTTAAAGTGCGGTTGAAAAACATGAGATTTTTTGACCGCACTTTTACCATTTTAGCCCCACTAGCTAGGTTTTACGTGGGTTTCTACGATGAGCGAATTAGCTCATCTTATTTTATAAACACAGGAGTGGACCAATGAAAATGTCTAACGTTGCTTTAGCACTTTCTGGTGTTGTATTTGGTGGCGTGTTGTTAAGCTCTCACGCATCTGCTGCAGAAGGTCGTTTAGTGGTTTATTGTAGTGCACAAAATACGATGTGCGAGCAAGAAACCATGGCTTTTGAGAAAAAATACGGTATTAAAACTAGTTTTATCCGTGGTGGCACAGGCACAATTTTAGCCAAAATTGATGCTGAAAAAGCTAACCCTCAAGGGGATGTATGGTATGGCGGTACGCTTGATCCTCATTCTCAAGCGGGTGAAATGGGCTTACTTGAAGCTTATAAGTCAGCAAATCTCGCTCAAATTCCTGAACAGTTTAGAGATCCCGCTAAAATTAAAGGCAACTATTCCTCCGCGATTTATCTCGGTGTATTAGGCTTCGGGATTAACCCAGAACGTTTGAAAAAGCTTAATTTACCAACACCAAAATGTTGGAAAGATCTAGCCGATCCTGCTTATCGAAATGAGATCCAAGCAGCCGATCCTCAAAGTTCAGGTACGGGTTATACACAATTAGCCACCTATATCCAACTTTGGGGGGAGGATGAGGCGTTTAAATATCTCAAAGAACTCAATAAAAACGTTTCCCAATATACTAAATCCGGTAACACGGCAACCCGTAATACAGCACGTGGTGAAACCGCAATCGGAATTGGTTTTTTACATGAATATTCTTTAGAGAAAGCCAAAGGTGCACCAGTGGAATTAGTCGTACCTTGCGAAGGTACAGGCTATGAAATTGGTGGCGTGAGCATTATTAAAGGTGCAAGAAACCTTGAAAATGCGAAATTATTTGTGGATTGGGCGTTATCAAAAGAAGCGCAAGAGTTAACCTGGAAAAAAGGGGAAGCGTATTCTATTTTAACCAATAGTACCGCTGAGCAATCGCCTTATGCACTCGATTTTAAATCCATCAATTTAATTAATTATGATTTTGACAAATATGGCTCAAGTGATTTACGTAAACGTTTGATCACAAAATGGGTTGATGATGTTAAATTAGCAAAATAATGATGTATACATAGCGAAATAATAGCTATTATATTATTTCGCTTTTTTCTTTTATGCGAGGTTGTATGAACGCAAATAAACTTCCTATTATCCAATCTGCTAACTTTTGGATAATTCTTGCTGTGATTGCATTTCTTCTTCTGCCTTCCCACGCTTTAGATTATGGCTTGTTTGAAAGCACAAGCGATGAATACTTAGGTGCAATGGGTTGGTCTTCGTTAAATATTACGGCATTATGGTTTTTACCGGTTATTTTATACGGATTGATGCCACTTCTTAAATTACCGAAGGATACGCAAGCGAAAGCTGAGCTGTATCTTATTGCTGCGGCGACGTTGTTTATCTTTGTCAGTGCGACAATTTATAAAGTCAGCATGGGTTATTCAGTGATTGTATTAATCGCAAGTTTAACCGCATTGGCGACGTTTTCTTTCGCTAAATTGAAAGTGATGCAAGGGGATAAATTTATTATTGCCTCTTTACTTTGCATTATCTTATTAATTTTCTTCTTCATCGTTTACCCAACATTGGCGATCTTTGTCTCCATGTTCTATGACGGTGATACTTTTGCACCACAACAAGTGATGCGAATTTTGACTCAAAGCTATATTGTACGTGTTATTAGTAACTCGTTATTCTTATCTGGCTTTGTAGGTATCGTATCAACGATTTTCGGTTTGGCATTTGCACTTTATACCACCCGTATTGCTCGTAGAACGGCATTCATTGGTAAAATTTTCTCTATTTTACCTATCGTAACTCCACCATTCGTTGTGGGTTTAGGGGTAACATTAATGCTTGGTCGTTCTGGTTATGTGACTGAGTTCTTAGCTTCAACATTTGGATTTGAGAACCACAACTGGTTATACGGTTTTAACGGGATTGCCATTGCGCAGATTCTTGCATTTGCACCGATTTCATTCATGATTTTAGATGGGGCATTAAAATCGGTTCATCCATCAATTGAAGAAGCGTCTTACACCTTACGTGCAAATCGTTACCAAACCTTCTTCAATATCATCTTCCCATTATTACGTCCAGCATTGGCAAACTCATTCTTAATCGTGTTTATCCAATCCTTAGCGGACTTTAGTAACCCGTTAGTATTGGGCGGTAGCTTTGACGTAATTGCAACGCAAATCTACTTCTATATCGCAGGCTCACAATTAGATTACGCGTCAGCAAGTACTTTAGGTTCGATGCTTTTAATCTTCTCATTAGCCGTATTTATCATCCAATATATTTGGATTGGTAACCGCTCTTATGTAACCGTTTCAGGTAAATCCTATCGTGGTGATGTACAAGATTTACCAACCGGCTTGAAATATACCATCATCGGTATGCTTGGTTTCTGGGTACTCTTTAACTTAGCGTTATACGGCAGTATTTTCTACGGTAGTTTCACCGTAAACTGGGGCGTAGATTACACCTTAACCTTGAAAAACTATGCAATGTTATTCGGACAAGGCTTAAGCGATGGGGCATGGCCATCATTGATTAATACCTTAATCTATGCAGGAATTGCCGCACCATTGACCGCACTTTTCGGTTTATTAATTGCGTATATTGTGGTGCGTAAAGATTTCCAAGGTAAAAAATCTCTTGAGTTCTTAACTATGCTTTGCTTCGCCGTACCAGGAACTGTAGCAGGGGTATCTTATATTTTAGCCTTTAACAATGCGCCACTTTACATTACAGGTACCAGCATTATCGTAATCATTTCAATGGTGATGCGTGATTTACCAATCGGTATGCGTGCAGCTATTGCAGGTCTTGGTCAATTAGATAAATCACTCGATGAAGCGTCTCTTTCTTTAAAAGGTAGTTCATGGAAAACCTTGTGGTTTATCGTTTTACCATTGTTAAAACCAGCGTTACTTTCAGCATTAGTCACCAGCTTCGTTCGTGCGATGACTACTGTGAGTGCGATTATCTTCTTAGTCACCGCTGATACACGTGTGGCAACAGCCTATATTTTAAACCGTGTAGAAGATGGTGAATATGGTGTTGCTATCGCATACGGTTCGATTTTAATTATCGTAATGATGGCTATTATTTTATTCTTTGACTGGATTGTGGGTGATACCCGAATTTCCCGTTCTAAAGCGAAAAAAATGAATTAACTCGTTAAGTTGTAGGTAAATATTATGAGTAATAATGATTTCTTAGTATTAAAAAATATCACTAAATCTTTTGGTAAATCCACAGTCATTGATAATTTAGATTTAACCATTAAACGTGGCACCATGGTGACCTTATTAGGGCCATCTGGTTGTGGTAAAACCACTGTGTTACGTTTGGTGGCAGGCTTAGAGAACCCAACTTCAGGACAAATTTTTATCGATGGTGAAGATGTAACCAAATCATCCATTCAAAATCGTGATATTTGTATCGTATTCCAATCTTATGCGTTATTCCCACACATGAGTATCGGTGATAACGTTGGCTACGGTTTACGTATGCAAGGCGTGGGTAAAGAAGAACGTGCTAAACGTGTAAAAGAAGCGTTAGAGTTGGTTGACTTAGCAGGTTTTGAAGATCGTTTTGTGGATCAAATTTCGGGTGGTCAACAACAACGTGTGGCATTAGCGCGTGCGTTAGTGTTAAAACCAAAAGTATTACTTTTTGATGAACCATTAAGTAACTTGGATGCCAACTTACGTCGTTCTATGCGTGAAAAAATCCGTGAATTACAACAAAGTTTAGGTATTACCTCACTTTATGTGACTCACGACCAGACTGAAGCATTTGCGGTATCCGATGAAGTTATTGTGATGAATAAAGGTAAAATCATGCAAAAAGCTCCAGCAAAAGAGCTTTATTTGCGTCCAAATTCTTTATTCCTTGCAAACTTCATGGGCGAATCAAGCATCTTTGGAGGTAAATTAGATAACGGCACCATTGATGTGAATGGCTACAAATTGCCATTAAGTAATGCCGCTCAATTCAATTTACCGGATGGTGAATGTTTAGTGGGCGTACGTCCTGAAGCAATTTACTTAAAAGCAGAAGGCGAAGCAGCACAACAATGTGAAATCAAGAGTGCAGTCTATATGGGTAACCACTGGGAAGTGGTGGCAATTTGGGCTGGCAAAGAATTGCTCATTAACACAAAACCAGAAGACTTCAATGCTGATCTCAAACAAGCTTATGTGAACTTCTCTGAACAAGGTATTTTCTTGTTGAAGAAAGAGAAATAATATCAATTTAAAGGCGTATGAAAGCATACGCCTTTTCTTTTAAAATCCTTTCAAAATTGACCGCACTTTTCCTTTCATTTTTATTTTCCCTAACAGATCTGTATAATGTTTACCCTTTGAATATAAACGATTGAAGGAGGAAAGCATGATAAAACCTGATACTTTACCGCAATTTTTGCGTAATAAAGTCGAGGAAAATGATGCCTTTGGTCTTGTGGAAGGGCTGTGTCAATTATTACGTAGTAGCCCTACAGAAAAAATTTCTCCAACCTTGCATTTGTTTAAGTTTATCTTAAAGAACGATAAAGAATTAGGCTGTTCTGTTTCTAAATTATTATGTGGTTGGTTATGTGGTTTACGCCTTTATCCCTTGTTTATTAGTAGCGGTATTCTTACACGTGGCGGTTTTGGGCAAGAAATGAAAACGCGTATTTATGAGCGTTTTAACCCGTCTTTTAAAGATATTAATGATTTACGTGATATTTTTTATTTATTGTTCAGTGATAAAAATGATGCACGCTGGATTGATGCCGTCCCATTAAAAACATGGAGAGGCGTATTTGGTGTTTTAACCCGTTATACAGAACAAAAAGATCGTGAACGGTTAAAAAATCATATTGAAAGTGAAGGGCTATTTGCCATTGAAATGCTTTCAATTTGGATTGCAGCTGAGGATATGGATCCTGAGTTGATGCGAATGGAGCCCTCTCTGTTGAATGCGGATTCACCTTTTGTGGCATTGCATCATGAAGTGGTTGATTGGGTAGAGGCGCGTCGCCAATCAACGGCTTTTGATGATAGCCATTTACAGGTAATGTTTGATCAATGTAAGGCATTGATTATTGGCTTACAGAAACGTGGGGCAGTAGTGGGATCGTCCTTAAATACGGCGTATTTATTGGAACGTCTTTCCCAGACTTTAGAACGATTAGAAACCTTGATGGCGATTTTTGTTTCAAATCGCTATTTACCGCGTCGAATCTTATTATTAATCGGTTGTTTTGCCCGTGCAGCAGCAGAGCGACATAGTATTTCTCGACTATGGAAACAAAGCTCCGGATTAATGGCTCGTAGTGTTACACAGAATGCAGGTGATCATGGTGAGCATTATATTACTCGAGATAAAAAAGAGTATTGGGCAATGTTTTATTCTGCCGCAGGTGGTGGCGTATTAATTGCACTGATGGCGTTATTTAAAACCTATCTAGGCAGCATCATTGATGATAAAGTCTGGAAGGGCGTTGCAGAAGGCTTGAATTACGGCTTAGGTTTCATGGTGATCTTTATGTTGCATTTCACGGTGGCAACCAAACAGCCAGCCATGACTGCAGCCCGTTTTGCTGAGGCTGTTGAGAAAACGCCTCAAGGGAAAACCGTCAATATGAAATTAGCCCAATTATTAGTGGATGTATTTCGTTCTCAAAGTATTGCTGTGCTAGGTAATGTGCTCATTGCGATGAGCTTAGCCGCATTGATTGCGTTTGGTTACCAATATAAAACAGGTGAGCCGTTGATGAATTCTGATCAAATAGCTTATCAGTTGCATAGCATTGATCCTTTTGCGGGAACCTTATGGTTTGCAGCCATTGCAGGTGTATGGTTATTTTGCTCAGGGATTATTTCGGGCTATTTTGATAACCGAAGCAATTATTTGAATATGCGCATGCGTTTAACCCAACATCCGTTATTGAAAAAACTAATATCTGAAAAGACTCGCGTTAAATTTGCTAATTATATGCATGAGAATTATGGCTCGCTAATTGGTAACCTTTGCTTTGGCATGCTACTTGGGATTACAGGTGTAGTGGGTTACTTAACACATCTTCCATTAGATATTCGTCATGTGGCATTTTCATCTGCGAATGTAGGTTATATTGCTGTGAGCGGACATTTTACCTATTCATTGCTTTTACAATGCATTGGTTTTGTATTGTTGATTGGTTTGGTGAATTTAATTGTCAGTTTTTCATTAACGCTTTGGGTTGCATTGCGTTCTTTGAATGCGGAAATTGATAGCTGGTGGCCAATTTGGTATGAAGTTTGTCAAATTGTGAAAAAACGTCCATTGAGCTTATTTCTTCCTGTTCAATTAGATAAATAATCGGCTTAAGTGCGGTCAAAAATATCAACGTTTTTGACCGCACTTTCTTTTCGACAAATTTAATTTGCGTTATCATGTTGCTCATCTAATGCGATAACTTTATGAATTATTCTAATGAAACCCACATTTCTTGAACTTCGTCACCTAAGAACCTTGCTTGCTTTAAAGGAAACAGGCAGTGTTTCAATGGCGGCAAAACGTGTTTATTTAACACAATCAGCACTCTCTCATCAAATTAAGTTAATGGAAGAGCAATTCGGTTTACCTCTTTTTGAGCGTAAAAGTAATCCATTGCGTTTCACTGCGGCAGGCGATCGCTTGATTCGTCTTGCCAATGAAATTCTTCCGAAAGTGGTTGATGCAGAACGTGAGCTTGCACGTGTAAAACACGGTGATGCAGGACAGTTAAGAATTGCAGTAGAGTGTCATACCTGTTTCGACTGGTTAATGCCGGCAATGGATGAATTTCGTCAGCATTGGAGTTTGGTAGAATTGGATATTGTGTCAGGCTTCCACACTGATCCGGTTGGATTGCTATTGTCTCATCGTGCAGATTGGGCGATTGTGTCTGAAGTTGAACAAAATGATGATGTTTTATTTAAGCCGTTATTTTCTTATGAAATGGTGGGAATCTGTTCTAAAGATCATCCATTAGCCAATAAAGAGGTTTGGCAGGCAGAAGATTTCGCTGAAGAAACTTGGGTAACCTATCCCGTGCCTGATGATATGTTGGATTTATATCGTCAAGTATTGAAACCAAAAGGTATTAATCCGCCACGTCGTACAACGGAGCTAACGATCGCCTTGATTCAGTTAGTAGCGAGTCGTCGAGGCATTGCTACCGTGCCTTATTGGGCAGCATTACCTTATTTAGAAAAAGGGTATGTGGTGGCGCGTAAAATTACAGAAGAAGGGTTATACAGTAACCTCTATGCCGCGATTCGTAAAGAAGATGCTAATTTAGCTTATATCGAAGATTTCCATCAAACAGTAAAAGCACAAAGTTTTTCGACCTTACCTGGTTTGTCTGTTTTAGAGTTGTAGTAGGTCAATATGTCAGAAGTCGTGACAGAAAATCCCATCAAAGCCGCGGCAAAAGCGGCATTTCCTTACAGTATGCCAATGCTTGCCGGTTTTTTATTTTTAGGCATAGCATACGGCATTTACATGAAAGCACTTGGATTCGGTGTTTGGTTTCCCGTTGCAATGGCTGCACTTATTTATGCAGGCTCCGTTGAATTTATTGCGGCTGCAGCACTAGTTATGCCTTTTTCGCCTTTAAGTGTTGCGTTGGTTACGCTGATGGTCAGTGGTCGCCAAATTTTTTATGGCATTTCCATGTTAGAAAAATATGGTGTTCAACTCGGGAAAAAACGTTGGTATTTAATTAGTACCCTAGTCGATGAAAGTTTTTCCCTTAACTATATGGCGAAGATTCCTGATCATTTAGATAAAGGCTGGTATATGTTCTTTGTCAGTTTTTATCTCCATCTTTATTGGGTCGTTGGAGCTGGATTAGGTAATCTATTTGGCTCAATTATACCTTTTGATTTAAAAGGGGTAGAGTTTGGTATGACTGCACTTTTCCTGGTGATTTTTGCTGAAAACTGGCTTAAAGAGAAATCTCATGAAAGTTCATTATTAGGTTTAGGTGTGGCTTTTGCATCGCTATTAATTGTTGGGAAAGAGCATTTTTTAGTGCCAACGCTCATTAGTATTTGGATTCTGTTAACAGTAAGACGCCCGAAACTTTCATCTAAATTGGAGGCACTAAAATGACATTGATGGAGCAGATTATCACCATTGTGATTTGTATTGTGTGCGTGCAATTTACCCGATTATTGCCATTCTGGATTTTTCCTGCCAATCGCCCGATTCCGGAATATGTTCGTTATTTAGGTAAAGTACTACCAGCCGCGATGTTTGGGATGTTAGTGGTGTATTGCTATAAAAATGTGGATGTGTTGAGTGGTTATCACGGCTTACCCGATTTCATTGCAGGCGCTTTAGTATTGGGATTACATTTCTGGAAAAAGAACATGTTTCTTTCTATCTCGGCAGGCACAATTTTTTATATGTTTTTAGTGCAAAAAGTCTTTATCTAAGCGAATGTTGAGCGAAATAAAAATTTCTTGATATTGCAATCGGTTGCCTTTATTTCGCCTCTTTTCCTCAATTCCAAAATCTTTTATGATGCCGCCTCAATCATTGTTGACGGAGAGATTTATGGAATTTAATTTCATCGAATTATTAGGCTATTTGGCAACATTCTTTGTGGCTGCGTCTTTTTTATTTAAATCGATTGTTCACTTGAGAGTTGTTAATGCAATTGGAGCGGTACTTTTTGTCGTTTACAGTTTGATCATCAAATCTTATCCAGTTGCGCTTCTAAACGCATTCTTAGTTTTCGTTAACTTATATCAACTTTATCGTTTAAAAAAAGAGCAGCCAGCATCAAAAGTGCTTAAATAATTGACCGCACTTTTCCACGATTTACCCCCATATTTGATATAACGCAATCACCAGTGGCATAGTAAACATACAAAGTAGCGTCGTTACACCATAAATGGCGCTAGCTTTCTGTGGATTGTTGTTATAAATCACCGCCATTTGTGTCACAGTTGAAGCAGATGGGCTCGTGGTTGCTAAAAAGCTAATCAACACAATAATTTCCCCTTTTTCAGCCCAATGTACAAACCCAATCAACTTTATTAATACCAATAATGCAATCGGAATAAGTAACAAGCGCAAAAGTGTGACTAAATAAATGCGTTTGGATGATACGATGCTCCGTAAAGGAATCGCCGCAATCAGCATACCCGCAACAAGCATGGCATTTGGACCAATAAATAAGCCAATCGAAGAAAGTGTGCCATTGATAATATTTGGCAACTTAATTTGAAAAGCAAATAAAAATGCCCCCACGAGAATTGACCAAATATTGATATTTTTGGCAATCATCTTTAAGGATAAATTTCCTTTTCCTACAATAATCAAACGGCAATGCGTCCAAAATAGAAAGGTTTGCACCACAATAAAACAGCTGGCGTAAATCACCCATTCTTTGCCAAATAACGACATCACAATCGGAATAATTAAGTTACCAGAATTGGAATAAATGGAAGTGGCGTGTTCAATAGGATCAAGCTTTAGTAGGCGTTTCAATAGGCTACCAATAATAATCAGAATAATGTGAAGAAACACCGCCATAAGCAGTGAAAGCTGTAAACCTTGCAAGATTTCAGGCGTGTAATCAATTTGAAAGGCTTCAATCATCACTGCAGGACTGATGACATAAAGCCCAATAACGGAAAGCGTCTTGCTATCTTCAGATTTTAATAATTTTGATTTAACCAATCCATAACCAATAAGCACAATAAGTGTCAGTTCAATAATTTTAGTGCCGAGTAAAAATGCGATGTCCATAGTGAATTTTGATGAGAGAAGTTGTTGTTATAAAAGAAGAAAAGGGCAAAATAATTTGCCCTTTAAATTGATTTAGGTTACTCCCATTCGATCGTTGCTGGAGGTTTTCCGCTGATGTCGTACACGACGCGAGAAATGCCATTCACTTCGTTGATGATTCGGTTAGATACTTTTCCTAATAAATCATAAGGTAAATGAGCCCAATGTGCGGTCATAAAGTCGATGGTTTCTACTGCACGTAGCGAGATTACCCAGTCATATTTACGGCCATCACCCATTACGCCTACAGATTTCACAGGTAAGAACACGCTGAAGGCTTGACTGGTTTTTTCATACCAACCGCTGTTGCGTAATTCTTCGATAAAGATCGCATCGGCACGGCGCAATAAATCGCAGTATTCTTTTTTCACTTCGCCTAATACACGTACGCCTAAACCCGGGCCAGGGAATGGGTGACGGTTGATCATTTCAGCCGGTAAGCCTAATGCTAAACCGATTTTACGTACTTCATCTTTAAACAATTCACGTAACGGTTCAACTAAGCCTAATTTCATATAATCCGGCAAACCACCTACGTTGTGGTGTGATTTAATTACATGTGCTTTACCGGTTTTGCTAGCTGCAGATTCGATTACGTCAGGATAAATCGTACCTTGTGCCAACCATTTCACGTTAGTGAGTTTTTTCGATTCATCATCGAACACATCCACGAATACTTTACCGATAATTTTACGTTTCGCTTCAGGATCCGATACGCCTGCAAGTTCGC
>CABSZQ010000007.1 GCA_902482195.1 uncultured Haemophilus sp. | reverse complement strand
TCACGATACTTACCTTTCATACTTTTTCCTAAATAAAAACAAAATAGAAGTAAAACGAATATTAAAGGAAACCATTTAAGAGTCACTAACAAACTAACTTTCTTAAAATCAAAGTTAAATTTATATAGAGCTAATACATACATAAATAAAGTTGAAATTACTGACATTTTTAAAACACTAAAAAAGTCATTTTTCATATTTTATCTCCCCCTACTATTCGTTATATTTTTCAAAAGTCTTATTATTGTCTATTTTACAACTGTAAATAGTACTATCTGTAGAACCTGTAAATTTTAAATACTTCCTTACGTCATAAAGTCGGGCAAATCATAACCCATTCACACCTAATTCACAAAATCCTTAAATTTAATCATTTCACCGTGCTCATTTTTACGATAAGCTACACCATATTTTTGTTGCAATAACAAGGGATTCGATATGTTAGAACAAATGGGCAAACAGGCCAAAGATGCAGCCTTTATTTTAGCGCAGTTAAACACCACTGAAAAAAATCATGCGCTCAGCATTATTGCAGATCAATTAGAACAACAAGCGGAGCGTATTCTTGCCGCAAACCAAACAGATATTGAAATCGCGAAACAAAACGGCTTATCTGAAGCCTTAATTGACCGCCTCTTATTAACCGAAGATCGCCTAAAAGGCATTGCGAATGATGTGCGCCATGTGATTTCGCTCGCCGATCCTGTGGGTAAAATCATTGATGGAGGCACCTTAGATAGCGGATTAAAGATCGAGCGAGTTCGTACACCGCTTGGCGTAATTGGCACCATTTACGAAGCACGCCCAAATGTCACCATTGATGTAGCGAGCCTTTGCTTAAAAACTGGTAATGCCGTGATTTTACGTGGAGGAAAAGAAACGCAACATTCCAACCAAATTTTAGTAGAAGTGGTACAAAATGCCCTTGAACAAGCGGGATTACCACGCCATGCAGTCCAAGCTATTACGGATCCAAATCGTGAACTTGTGATGCAACTGCTTAAATTGGATCGCTACGTGGATATGATTATTCCTCGCGGGGGCGCCGGTTTGCATGAGCTTTGTAAACAACATTCTAGCATTCCGGTTATTGTCGGCGGTGTGGGTGTTTGCCATCTTTTTGTGGAAGAAAATGCCGACCAAGAAAAAGCCCTTGCGGTGATTGCCAATGCAAAATGCCAACGTCCAAGCACATGTAATACGTTGGAAACACTTTTAGTTCAACGTTCGATTGCAGAAACCTTCCTACCAAAACTTGCAAAATATTTAGCCGAGAAAAAAGTAAAATTCCATGCAAAATCGACCGCACTTTCGATTCTTCAAGCGGCAAATATCGATGTGCAAGAAGTGACTGAACAAGCACTACGCCAAGAATGGGGTTCACTCGATCTCAATGTTGTGGTAGTTGAAGATATGGATGCGGCGATTGCTCATATTCGTGAATATGGCACACAACATTCAGAAAGTATCTTGACGGAAAATCAACGACTAGCCACACAATTTATCAATCAAGTGGATGCA
This sequence comes from uncultured Haemophilus sp., assembly GCA_902482195.1. Taxonomy (GTDB): domain Bacteria; phylum Pseudomonadota; class Gammaproteobacteria; order Enterobacterales; family Pasteurellaceae; genus Haemophilus_D. The sequence continues at coordinate 12,495 of CABSZQ010000007.1, read as the reverse complement.
GCAGCCGTGTATGTTAATGCAAGTACTCGATTTACCGATGGCGGACAATTTGGTTTAGGTGCAGAAGTGGCGGTAAGTACTCAAAAACTTCATGCTCGCGGCCCAATGGGATTAGAAGCCTTAACCAGTTATAAATGGGTTTGTGTTGGCGATTATACTTCTCGTAAATAGTCTGTTCTATCCATAAAAAACCGCACCTTGAAAGCATCAAAAGTGCGGTTATTTTTTATCTCGTTTTTAGTGTTTACCGAATAATTTCATCGCAGGTAATACAATCGCACAAGCAATCGCGCCCACAATCACACCCACGACTAACGTCGCCACATTACCTAATAAACCATCAGTTAATTGATAATCAGCGAGCAAATGATGAATGAAATCCACATTATGTACGAAAATACCACCACCCACTAAGAACATCGCAAGCGTACCGATAAAACTAAGTGAACGCATAAATTTAGGCATAATCACTAAAATTGCATTCCCGATTGACTTTGCTACGCCACCTTTTTTGATAAGGTATAAACCGAAATCATCCGCTCTAACAATCAATGCGACTAAGCCATAAACAAAAACAGTAATCCCGATACCCACTATCGAAAGGGAAATAATGCGTGTCAGCAAGCTTGCTTCAGTTAATTCACCTAATGCAATAATGATAATTTCAGCAGAAAGAATAAAATCGGTACGAATTGCCCCTTTAATTTTAGCGGCTTCATTAAAGGTTGTTTTTTCTTCATGCTCTTCATGAGCAATAAATTTATGTAGAATTTTCTCCACGCCTTCAAAACACAAATACGCCCCACCAATCATCAGAAGCGGCACGATCAACCAAGGTAAAAACGCAGAAAGCAGTAAAGCAATTGGAATTAAAATGATTTTATTGACTAACGATCCTTTGGTGACAGCCCAAACAATGGGTAATTCACGATCGGAAGATGCCCCTGTTACCTGATTAGCATTTAAGGCTAAGTCATCGCCTACCACGCCAACGGTTTTCTTGGCTGCTATTTTGGTCATCAAGGCGACATCATCAAGAATCGATGCAATGTCATCAATAAGAGTAAAAAGAGAGCTAAACGCCATATTTTTTCCTTTATAAAGTTAAAATTTAGAGAAATGAGTTTTAAACTGGTCGAATGCTTTCGACATCCAACTTCGCATCAAACTCTTTTTGTAATAAAAGCAGTTTTTTATCTTGCTGTAAATCCGTACGTGCCTGTTCACGCAACTCCTGATAAACTTTTTTACGGTAATCCATCGGTGTTAAAACATCGGAATCTTCAACAAAAATCGACAATTTGACTGGTTTTTCATATAAACGTTCAAGATGTTCCACTAAATTTTTAATATTTCGATCTTGTTTTAAATGGGCTTTTTCAGAATGAAGCCCGAGTTGAATTTCATCTTCTGTTTGCGACTTAATAAAGCAATTTAATGCCAACTCTTTTGAAAAGCCAATCACACCAGAACGTTCGACGATATCCGTCCAAGGATCTTGTTTTTGCGTAATTTGAATAATTTTCTCACGCAATTCTGGTGTCACATCTTTCAACATCGCCTGTTTAATATCAGAAGGACACACACCACTATCCACTTTGGCTAAATCCGGATTACTCCACTCCCAACGATAGGTTTCCGCATCAAGAATTTCTTGCTCTTCGGCGTCCATTTCAGCATTGTCATCAATGGTATTTTCAATCGTCTCAACACTTTGCTTTAACACTTCTGCTTGTTGAGTAATTGGATTTGACACAGCTGCTTTCGTTTGCGTAGCTTTTGGTGGTGTCATCTCTCGCACAGGAAGTGCGGTCATTTTTGGCGAATTTTTTTGCTCGTCCAACTCTTGAAGATGATGCAAGGTTTCTTCCACTGCGGCTTGCTGTTCATCATGATGATGTTGGCGCTCTGATTGCTCAATTTGCGTTAATTGATTCAATGCCTCTAGCGCAGCAAGGCTAGCTAAATTCAATGAAGATTTGGTTTGTGTGGAAACAGGTTGAGAAGGTGAAGAATGCACAACCGCTGATTGAGCCATCGGCTTTTGCACTTGTGCAGAATAATTTGCTTTGATGTTTTGCGACAGCACCGGCATATCCACATACCCAGAAACAGGGTGATTTTCAACCGCACTTTTCTGTATATTTTGTTCAGGGGATAGCCCGCCTTGTTTAGGCGTTTGTGCTGCCGTAAGGAACTTTGGGTGGAATGCCAATGCCCTCAATAATGTCATTTCTGCACCAATTCGACGATTTGGTGCGGTAGCCAATTCTTTTCGACCCGATACAATTACTTGATAGAAGAATTGTACGTCTTCCGGTGAAATATGTTTGGCTAGAAAACCTAAGTGATCGTTTTCATCTGTCACACTTTTAGCGAGCAACTGCATTAATGCAATTTGATGTAATTTCTCAGCCGTTTCTGCCAGTAACTCATCCCAATCGCCCGCTTTTTCTGCCACCGTTTGGATGGTTTTCATTAAACGCTCACCGTTACCTTGATGTAAGGCGTAAATGATTTCAATCGGTTGGTCTTCATCTAATAGCCCAAGCATGGTATTCACCACATCGGTGGAAACTTTACCGTTGCCCATGGCTATCGCTTGATCCGTTAAACTTAAGCTATCACGAATACTACCTTGTGCCGCTTTGGCTAATTTATCTAATGCTGGCGCATCAAAAGGAATATTTTCGGCAGTAAGCACGCGATTAAGATGTGCTGAAATTTGCGGTTCATCTAATGCTTTGAGATGAAATTGCATACAACGGGATAAAATCGTAATCGGTAATTTTTGAGGATCCGTTGTCGCGAGTAGGAATTTCACATATTCAGGTGGTTCTTCCAAGGTTTTTAACAACGCATTGAAAGAATGGCGGGAAAGCATATGCACTTCATCGATGAGGTAGACTTTATAACGCCCTACTACCGGCTTATATTGCACGTTGTCTAATAGCTCACGGGTATCTTCTACTTTGGTACGAGAAGCCGCATCGATTTCAATTAAATCAATAAAGTTGCCTGCTTCGATCGCTTTACAGTTTTCACATTCACCGCAAGGATCGGCAGTAATACCGTTTACACAATTCAAGCCTTTCGCAAATAAACGAGCAATGGAGGTTTTACCTACGCCACGGGTGCCGGAAAATAAATAAGCATGATGTAAACGGTTTTCTTTTAAACCGTTTTCCAAAGCAGTGAGCACATGGCTTTGCCCCACTACTTCAGAAAAGTTTTTTGGTCGCCATTTTCTGGCTAAAACTTGGTAGCTCATCGCATCCCTTTAAAAATTAATGGCCTTCAAAATTCACTAAGGTGTAGCAATCAATGCCTAAATCACGTAAGCGTTTTTCGCCCCCTAATTCTGGCAAATTAATCACAAAGGCAGCATGTTTCACTTCACCACCTAAACGTTGAACTAATTTCACGGTAGCTTCAACTGTTCCACCCGTTGCTAACAAGTCATCAATGATTAACACATTATCACCTTGCGAAATGGCATCAGTGTGCAATTCAAGGGTGTCTTGACCGTATTCTAATTGATAAGACTGTGCAATCACTTCACGAGGTAATTTGCCCGGTTTACGAACAGGGATAAATGGCAAGCCTAAGGCTAATGCAACTGGCGCACCAAAAATAAATCCACGAGACTCGGTACCTATTACTTTTGTGAGACCTTGATCTTTATACTTTTCAACGATCAAATCGATTGTGGCTTTGAAAGCCGCAGGCACTTCGAGTAAGCTCGTGATATCACGGAAAATGATGCCTTCTTTGGGATGATTTGGGATAGATTTGATAGAAGATTTGATTAATTCAAGTTGTTTGTTCATAAATAATTGCTCAAAAAAGAGTAAGAAAAAATCCTGTTTTTAGGCTCGCATTCTAGCATAGAAAAATACAAAAGTGCGGTGAATTTTGACCGCACTTTTGTAAATAAAATGAATTAATCTGGGTAAATATCTTCCCCGTCTTTTCGGGTACGAAGAAGCTGTAAAATCCAGACATATTGTTCGGGTGTTGGCGTAACGAAATACTCAATTTCTTCGTTCATCGCGCGGGCTGATTGCTCAGGATCTTCGCTTAATTGCATCGGTGGGCGAATTTCCATTTCATACTTGCCATTCTTGGCGTTATAGCGTGGAAACATTGGAATAACCACCGCTTTTGCCAATTTCGCCATTTTGTTTAACCCAGGAAGGGTAGCTTTATAAGTGGCAAAGAAATCCACAAAGACACTTTGCTCGGCACCAAAATCCTCATCTGGAAGATAGTACCCCATTTGACCTTGCTTGATGTGCGCTAAAAACGGCTTAATCCCATTTTGGCGAGCATGCATTTTTCCGCCAAAACGTTGACGCGCTAAAGTCCATAACCAATCCACCAACGGATTTCGGTGTGGGTTATACATTGATGTCATAGGCATGCCGTGTGTATGTAAAATAATGCCAGATGCATCAATCGCCCAACCATGCGGTACCATCAAAATGATGTTATGCCCTTCGGCTTTCGCTTGCTTGATATGCTCAAGGCCAATGAATTCGCTACGTTTTTGTAAATGTTTTTTAGAACGAATGGCAATTTCTCCAATACCAAGCATGACTTGTGCGACCGTCACAAACATGTCTTCAATTACTTTGTTACGTTTCTCATCTGTCCAATCTGGGAAACAGAGTTTCAAATTAATTTCTGCACGAATACGTGGTTTACCAATTTTTTTCGAGAGTGCACGAGCCAGTTTCTCTGCTAATTTATCGCGTAAACGAAACGGCACAAAAGCCAATAACAAAAGCACAAAAATACCAAGCCAAATCCCCCAATTTTTGGGGTGCAAATATGACCATGAAAAATGTGGTTCATAACCTGTTCGAGCCGTAATACGTAATTTTTTTTGAGAATCTGTCATAATCAATCGTTAAAAATGAAACCAACCCTGATCATACGCCATTTTTATCGTCATGATAAATGACATAATCACCACCATCGGTCTGATCAGTTGTTTGCCTTTTGCCATCACCATTTTAGCACCTAAATTTGCACCTATCAGGCTTCCTGCCATCATCACTAAACCGACAGTCCAAATCACATGACCACCAATAAAGAAGAAAATTAATGAAGCAAAATTTGAGGTTAAATTCATCACTTTCGCATGAGCAGTCGCTTTGGTTAGGTTAAATCCAAGTAGTGTCACACAAGCTAGGTTCATCAATGACCCCGTCCCTGGTCCGAAAAAGCCATCATAAAAACCCAGTAATGAACCAAAACATAACGCAAAAACAGCGTAATAAATGCGTTGTTTACGATCACTTTCACCCAATTTAGGTGTAAATAAAAAGTATAAGCCGATCGCTAAAATGAGAAATGGAAGCCCTTTTTTAATTAATGACGCATCTAAACTTTGAATAAGCAAGGTACCAATCACCGAGCCGATAAAAATCACCAGTAAGATGAAAGAAAACTCCGGTAAATTGACCGCTCTTTTACGCAGAAAGTAAATACTTGCCGACAACGCGCCACCAAACGCTTGTAATTTATTTGTACCTAATGCCATTGCTGGTGGCATACCTGTCATTAATAAGGCAGGGATTGTAATTAAGCCTCCGCCACCCGCTATCGCATCAATAAATGCGGCAATAAAGGCAGCTGCAAAAAGCATGGCTAATATATCAATCCCCAACTCCATGATTTCACTCCTACTCTAACCATTCGCTACTATTTGGCGAACTCAACACTTGTTGGCACAAGAATGGTTCTGGCGGTGTCACTTTTGGTTTAGAAGAGCCTGAACCTGGTTTTGCGGGTTCAAACCAAGAATAAAGTTCATCACCACATCCATCACCTGCTGGTACCGGTGCTTGATCTTCACAATAAGCGGCATCTTTCGGACAAGCAATGCGCACGTGGAAATGTGAATCATGCCCAAACCATGGACGAATTTTGTGTAACCATGCACGATCGTCTCCTGCAGTTTGACAAAGTTTTAATTTAATCGCTGGGTTCACAAAAATACGGGTGACTTTTGGATCTTGCGCTGCCAATTTAATTAGCGTTGCATGATTGTTATTCCACACATTTTCATCAACACGTTGTGTTTGACGGTTCACCACGAGCAAACCTTTTCCATCAGAATTTAGCGCTTCGCTGTCTGTCATGGTGCCCATTCGCAACCAAATATCCGCATCTAATCCCATTTGATGGCTTGCATGCCCTGTTAAAAAGCGACCACCACCCGGCATAGCAATATCCCCAACTAACATCGTTGGTAAGCCTGCAGACTTCGCCTTTTGTCCAAGACGCTGTAAGTAAGCAATCATATCCGGATGACCATAATAGCGGTTTTTATTCATACGAATGACTTGGTATCCCTCACCTTTATAAGGCAATGGCTCCGCCCCGATAATACAACCATTCGAATAGCTACCAATTGGATTCGCTTTACCATCTGCTGCAGGAATTGGACGTTTAATCCGTTGCCAGTCTTGTGGCGAGGCCATTGTTTGTAGCGAGAAAAAAACGCACCCTAAAACAACCGCACTTGAAAGTAATTTTGCTAAAGATTTATTCATAAGATTTCCTAAAACGAATGACCTTATCTTCAATAAAAGAGAAAATAAACTTAATTTAAAAGAGTTATCTACATTGCGCCTTAAAACGCAATAAATGGTCGAGTAACACAATCGCAACCATTGCCTCTGCAATAGGGACTGCTCGGATACCTACACAAGGATCATGACGGCCTTTTGTCACCACTTCGACAGGATCACCTTCTAAATTAATCGAGCGTCCTGGAATGGTTATACTGGATGTTGGTTTTAGTGCAATGGTCGCAATAATTGGCTGACCTGAGCTAATGCCCCCTAAAATACCGCCAGCATGGTTACTTTCAAAACCATTGGGTGTCATTTCATCACGATGTTGACTGCCACGCTGTTCAACCACCGCAAAACCATCGCCAATTTCTACACCTTTAACGGCATTAATCCCCATTAAAGCATGGGCTAAATCTGCATCAAGTCGATCAAAAACAGGCTCACCTAAGCCAACAGGGACATTTTCTGCAATCACGGTTAGTTTTGCCCCAATCGAGTCCCCTTCTTTTTTCAATTCACGGATTAATTCATCAAATTTTTCGACCGCACTTTCATCCGGACAGAAAAATGGATTGCTATTCACTTTATCCCAATCAATTTTTCCTACAGTCTGCGGTGCAATCTTCACTTCGCCAATTTGACTCAAAAAGCCACGCACTTCAATGCCAAACTGCTCACGTAAATATTTCTTTGCAATCGCTCCCGCAGCGACACGCATGGCAGTTTCACGTGCAGAAGAACGTCCACCACCGCGATAATCACGAATACCGTATTTTTGTTGATAGGTAAAATCCGCATGCCCTGGACGGAAACGATCTTTAATATCGCCATAATCTTGTGAACGTTGATCACCATTTTTAATGATCATTCCAATGCTGGTACCGGTTGTTTTACCTTCAAATACCCCAGATAAAATCTGTACTTCATCGTTTTCACGACGCGGTGTGGTATAGCGTGATGTACCGGGTTTACGACGATCTAAATCAGGTTGAATATCGGCTTCCGATAATTCAAGATTCGGCGGTACGCCATCTACGATACAGCCTAATGCAATACCATGTGACTCCCCAAAGGTCGTCACACGAAAAAGTTGTCCGATAGTATTCCCTGCCATATTTTCTCTCTTTAATTAATGATTTTGGGCTAATTTTGCCACATCAATAAATGGAATCTCTTCACCTGTATCTTTGTTTTTGATAAAGATATCTAATTGGTTGAATGCAATATCAATATTATTTTCTGCAAATAACTCATTCACGCGGCGGTTGAGCGCATCAAGCGTATCATTTCGCTCAGACACTTGACCCACATAAACACGTAATTCGTGATCTAACGTACTTGCCCCAAAGGTTAAGAATAATGCTCTTGGTTCTGGATCTTTTAAGACGCTTGGTTGCTCATTTGCAGCTTGCAATAATAAACGTTTCACCAACTCTAAATCTGATCCATAAGCCACCCCAACGGATATAACCAAACGAGTAACGGTGTTAGATAATGCCCAGTTAGTCACTTGTCCGGTTACAAAGGATTTATTTGGCACAATCACTTCTTTTCGATCCGGATCGATCATCGTAATGGCGCGAATACGGATTTTCGCTACTGTACCTGTTACATCGTTAATTGTCACAGTATCACCCACACGAATTGGACGCTCAAATAATAAAATGATGCCGGAAACAAAGTTCGCAAAAATTTCTTGCATACCAAAACCGAGACCAACGGAAAGGGCGGCAAATAACCATTGTAATTTCGACCAAGACATCCCGAGTGTTGAGAATGCCCATGCACCACCAACCGCAACCAAAATGTAGGTTAATAAGGTGGTAATCGTATAAGGCGTACCTTGTGAAAGCTTCACTCGGGAAAAGATTAATACTTCTAAAATACCCTGAATGTTACGCACCAAAATATAGGTAATCACAACAATGATTAACGCAACAATCAAGTTAAAGAGTGAAATCGTTTCGGTCACCACGCCCGCTTCAGTTGTTGAAGTTTGTTGCCACAAGGTAATATCACGCAAATAACTTACCACCGTAACTAAATCTGACCAGACATAATAAAAGATGACAAAAAGTGCGGTCCAAATAAAGAGATCGGCAAAGCGTAGTAACTGGCTACGCACTTCATTTAAGGCCAATCCCTCTTCTTGTTCGGTAATCACGACCACATCATCAGAGGCTGAAGTATCACTTGAATCTTGTTGTTTTTGCTGACGTTTTTCTTGTAAACGTCGATAAGCTAAACGTCTTGATGCAACCGTAATACCACGATAAATAGTATGACGCACCAACGACCACACCACCCATGCAATGTAGGTATTAATAATATGCGTAATTAAATTTAAGGCGGTGTAATAATAGCCTAAAGCAACTAGTGCAATTAAAATAACAGGGACCAATTGCAATAAAACGCGCATAATTTTTAAAAGCGTTCTATCACGCTGATCCGTTACGCTTGAATTCAACGATTTTTCTGTGCGAACAAAACGTGGCGCAATAATCACAATACAGAAAAGCAAGGCAACAATGGTATTTATTTCACCCAATACGTCATTTGCTAAGCCTGTATCCATTACATTACTGAAAATTGATGTATTCAGTAATAACACAACAGAAACAATAATACGTTTCGTAACATCTTGTAGGCTAGCTGCACTCTCTTTAGCAAAACCAAAATGGCGCACTAAAATACCATTCGGACGAAGAATAGCTAAAACAAAACTAAAGAACCACCAATAGCCCGCCATACTGAGCGACCATTCCCAAAACTCCTGTGGATTTTTCACCAAGAAAAAGCCTAACAATTGGCAAGCCGCTAAGAACCAAAGGGTACCTGATAAAGATAAAAGTGCGGTATAAAATAACGCAAGTGGTGTATGCCATTGGCTATCCGAACGAAGCGTATTTATTTCGCCATTAATCACGCTCAAACGTTGTTTAATTGATTCTTTAAATTTGAAAATCAATCCACCAATCACAAACAAAATAAAGACATAAGTGAGTAAATACGGCAAATTATCAAAATTTGTCGGGAAGCCAATTTTCTTTCCAATGCCATCAAATTGTGCCTTGAGTGACATTGGCAGTTTTTTGAACCAATCTAAATTAATTGGATTATTACTTTTTACCCAGAAACTTTGTTGGTCGAGTTTAGACTGAATCTGATCACTGATTTGAGTAATTTGCTGTTGGGTTAACTCTAAGGAAATCGCTAAGTTCAATTGATTATTCAATGACTTAATCAAATCAGAGGCAACTTTACGACGTTCAGTGAGCAAATTGGTTAATTGTGTTTTTTCTGCAGGTGTAAACGATTTGTTTTCATTCTGCTCTATTTTACTGATGTAAGCATCAATATCATAAAGCTCATTACGTTTCTGCGTAATATCGAAGATCTGTACACGCAAATCGGCAATTTGCTTTGAAAGACCTTGAATATTTAAATTGGTCGGTAATTTTTGTTTTTGTTGCTGAATAATGCGAGAAAGCACCAACGTGCCTTGTAACGCACTAATTTGCTCATCAATGGTACGTTGCGTCTGCGTTAAGTTATCCAATACATTTCGCATGCGTAGTTCATCTTGCGTTAATGTATTGGTTTTCTCTGTTTGCTCAAGTAAATATTGGCTAAGCTGTGCATTCAAATTCAATTCTTTCTGAATCAACGGATTTTGCTCAACATTTTGGCTTTGTTGTTGTGCTTGCTCAACTTGGTTTTGTGTTTTAGCCAAATTCTTTTGATTAATCACTTCTTGAATAGCGGCAATTTGTTGCTGCAATGCTTGAACACGCGTATTCAACAGTTCATATCGGCTTTGATAAAGCATCGTCAACTGATCGCTATTTTTTAATAACACTTGATTATAGATATTTTTTAGCTCAATCAATTGCAACTCAAGTTGAATTTGCTGTTTTAATAGCGAACTGGTTGTTGGGTCAGCCAATTTCTGATTCAATTCTTGCATACGTTTAACATTATCTGTCAAGGCTGTTTGAGCACGTTCAGACACAGAACTCTGCCCTGCAAGTTGTGTATTTACGGCACTTAATGCAGATTGTGCATCCTGTTGCTGATTGGTCAGTTTCTCAAGCTGTGCCTGTAAAGTCGCTAAACTTTGTGAAGCATAATCCGTGTTATTTGGTGAGCTTAGCTGTTTTTTAAGATTTTGAAGATCAGCATTATTCTTCTGAATTTCAGAATCTGCATCAATAAGCGTATCTTGCAAATCGTTATTATTTTTTTGCTGTGTTTGAATTTGTTGCAAGAAATCAAGCGAAGCCTGGATTGTGGCCACTTTACTTGTTTTTTCCTCACCATCCGGTAACTTTTCCGCCTCAGCTAATTCACTTTTTAGTGTTTTTTCAGTTGGTAAATCAGCATTATTCTCTGCCCAAACAGGCTGAGAAAACGCAAGTGTAAAAACAAATGAAAGACCAAGTGCGGTCAAAAAACGAGAGATATTTTTCATTAAACTAACTTTCCTATTGTTGCGACAGCCAATCGGCGAGTGCTTTGCGAGAAATCTTTATTGCCCCTTGGATTAAATCCTGCGGGAGTTCATAGTAGGCAACGGGTTGCTTAAATCGTTCCAATCGTCCTTGTAAAAAAACGTTGAGAGATTCGACCGCACTTTCATTAAATGAGGTATGAAATTCAACAATCGCGACAGGGCGATGGCCAAATTCCTCATCATGTTGAGGCAAAACAAAGACTTGTTTCACCAAATCTGATTGTGCAATCACTTTTTCAATTTCTTCTGGTTGAATATTTTCACCTCCAGAAATAAACATATTATCCAATCGGCCTTGAATAACTAATTCGTCATCAAGCCATTGAGCTTTATCTTTTGTTTGGAACCAACCTTCGGCATTGGTGAGTGGAACAATATGTCCTTCTCGCCAATATCCCATGGCAAGTCCAGCACCTTTTAGCCAAACTTCTTCATTCACTAACTTGAACGCTCGGCCAAGTAAAGGTTGACCTACACCAACTTTTCCATCCGATTGTTTAGCGAATACGGTAGAAGCCATTTCTGTCATACCATAGCCTGAATAGCTTCGAATACCTAATTCACTTAATACTTGGGTTAATTTTACAGGAATTTGTGTCCCACCTAATAACACGGCTTGCGTTTGGATAGGTTGAGGATGCTCCGACAAATAATCAAACCAACGCTGCAATTGCGTTGGCACGAGAGAAACATGGGAAACCTCACCAATAGATTGATAAAAATCTTCTTTCGGTAAAACTAAGGTTGCACCTGCGTAAAGCCAGCGCCACACAATGCCTTGTCCGGAAACATGATAAAGCGGTAAAGAAAGTAGCCATGATTGATCTTTGCCAAAATTCATTAAGGCACAAACGCCTTCCGCATTAGCTAAATGAGCAGACACATTATGCACCACTGCTTTAGGCAAACCAGTCGAGCCCGATGTTAATGTCATCGTTGCCGCTTTTGTAAAGTCAGCGCTATGTTCGGGTAATGCTTTAGTAGCTAAATAATGAATATCTTCGGTTTGATAACAAAAATCCACCCCATACTCTTGGCACAATTCTTCTCTTTTTTCTTGAGGAAATGCAGGGTTAATACCTAAAATTTTTGCGCCTAGCTGAATAACGGATAAATAAAGAAATAAGATCTGTTCTGAATTTTTACCACAAAAAGCGACCGCACTTTGCGCTGTCACACCTTGTTGTAAAAGAAAGGCTTCTACCTGATTAATTTTCTCAGCAAGTTCTGCCCAAGTAAAAGGATCGCCCTGCGAATTTCGCAACGCGACCTGATTTGCATACGCTGAATTTTGGGCAAATGCTTGCCAAGGGAATTTTTGCATCGAATTAGTTGCTAACGCTGTCTCTATACACATCTCCGAGCCCACGAGACAGGCAGAAATCTCGTATGCCG
>CABSZQ010000006.1 GCA_902482195.1 uncultured Haemophilus sp. | reverse complement strand
GATCGGCGTGCAATATTACAAATTCCTCGATCGCTATCGTTAATCCAAGAAAAGCAAAAGGCGTGTTTAATACACGCCTTTATTGTTTCAATAACATTAAGGTTTAATGTCTCGTAAAATAGGATTTTGCATGGAAATCAAGGTTTCCGTCGATTGAATTTCATCAATCAGCTGAATCTTAGTCGCCAACACGGAATGTAATTCAGCAATGGTGTGCGTCATCACTTTAATAAAAATCGAATAGTTACCTGTGGTGTAATAGGCTTCTACCACTTCATCAAAAGTGTCGAGTTTTTTAATCACTTTGTCATAGTCTTTTGCACTTTTCAAAATAATGCCAATAAAACAACATACATCATAACCCAGCTTACGCTCATCAATAATCGCTTTTGTGCCTTCAATCAAACCAGATTGACGCATTTTCTCTACACGAACATGAATCGTACCTGGGCTCACACCAAAGCTTTTTGCCATTTCTGCATAAGGCGTACGGGCATCTTTGGTCAGTACTCGGAGAATTTGTCGATCGAGCGTATCGATATTGTGCATAAAACACCCCCTGTTAGATCTTTTTTAAAATATCTTCTTTATTTTTGATAATATTCAACATTTAAAACAATGTAAAGAAATTACTTGAAATAATTTGTCATTTTATTGAATAATGCACAACAAATCTTACCGGTTATTATAAAAAGAAGGATAAATATGAAAAAGACGTTTATTTTACAACAACAAGAAATTAGCTTTGTGAAGAACACCTTTACTCAAAACTTGATTGAACAACTTGGCATTATCGAAGTACAAGGTCCAATTCTTAGTGAAGTTGGCAACGGTATGCAAGATAACTTATCAGGCATTGAGAAAGCTGTTCAAGTAAACGTGAAATGTATCCCAAACGCCGTTTATGAAGTCGTTCACTCATTGGCTAAATGGAAACGCCATACTCTCGCTCGTTTCCACTTTAAAGAAGGTGAAGGCTTATTTGTTCATATGAAAGCATTACGTCCAGATGAAGATTCATTGGATCAAACTCACTCTGTTTATGTGGACCAATGGGACTGGGAAAAAGTGATTCCTGAAGGTCGTCGTAACTTTGCTTATTTAAAAGAAACTGTACGTTCTATCTATCGTGCAATCCGTTTAACTGAATTAGCGGTAGAAGCACGCTTTGACATTCCATCAAGCTTGCCAAAAGAAATCACTTTCGTACATAGTGAAGATTTAGTGAAACGCTACCCGGATTTAACCAGTAAAGAACGTGAAAACGCCATTTGTAAAGAATATGGCGCCGTGTTCTTAATTGGTATCGGTGGCAAATTATCAGACGGTAAACCACATGATGGTCGTGCACCAGACTACGATGACTGGACAACTGAATCAGAAAACGGCTACAAAGGTTTAAACGGCGATATTTTGGTATGGAACGCTGAGTTAGGTAAAGCGTTTGAACTTTCTTCAATGGGTATTCGTGTGGATGAATCTGCATTACGTTTACAAGTTGGTTTAACCGGTGATGAAGATCGCTTAAAAATGGATTGGCACCAAGATTTATTAAACGGTAAATTACCTCTCACCATCGGTGGCGGTATCGGTCAATCTCGTATGGCAATGCTTTTACTTCACAAAAAACACATTGGTGAAGTGCAATCAAGCGTATGGCCAAAAGAAATGTTAGAACAATATCAACATATTCTTTAATCGAACGAGAAAATAAAAAAGTGCGGTGAAATTTCACCGCACTTTTGTTTTTGGAAAGATTAATTAATCTTGCAATGGCCCGCTGTTAAACATTGGCAATCCCATGGTTTTTAAGCTGTCACGATAAATACCCAGCAAGTCTTTCTCCGTAATTTTTTGTAACTGATCTAACGGTTTATCTAATGCTGCGACCGTTTCAATTACAAGGCCTTGTGGACCGGATTCTTGCGTTGCAATTTCAAATAATGCCTGTCCACGACGAACATGACTACCCGAACTAATCAACACAGCATGTTTGATTTTATGTTTCGCTAAAGAGTAACGAGAGAAAAGCGCATTTTCGACTGTTGAACGCGCATAGTTATCAGAATAAATACGGCTTGCATCAACGCCTTTCTCAATCAACCATTGCTTCATCAAATCCCCTTCCGTTTTATTGTTTTGCGGTACACCGCCTGTCACAATAATTAACGCATCTGGATTTTGATTCGCAATTTCTAAGGTTTTTTCTAAACGTTGTACCAAAATATCATGCATGCTGCCATCTGGGTTTAAAGCGTAGCCCAATGTAATAATTGCAGATTGTGCAGGTAACTTGGTTTCCAGTTTATCTGTAATTGGTTGATTAGCTGCTTTATCAATCACCGCAAAAACTTTCTCTAATTTGCTCGCACTTTCTGGGGAAAGTTGTTTTAAGCGTTCTAAATGTTTAGTGGTTTCCGCTTGATTGCCTTTAAAACGATTCCATGCGGCCAAGTAAGTATGAGCTTTCACATCATCAGGGGCCACATCAAGCACTTTTTGGTAAAGCTCAATGGCTTTATCTGTATTGCCGTTATAAATATTGGCATTCGCTGCGCCAAACAAAAAATCCACACGATAAGGCTCAAGCTTATACGCTTCTAATAAAAGATCCGCAATACGCTCCATATTGGAAGGAAGTTTCGCGGTAAAACCTGCATTTGAAACACGAGCCGGTGAGTTTTGGATTTTCACTGCTTGTTCAAGCAACTCATCCACAACCTGTCTTTGAGTAAGAAGTTGTTGATAATTTAATTGAGGCTCAAGCACTTTCACTTCTGCCGTGCTGGCGAAGCTGTTTACTGCAAGAGATGAAAGCACAGCAAGTAAGGAAACCTTGAAGATTTTTTGCATAATTAATTCTCCATATTGGATTGAATAACAAAAAGAGCGGTCACTTTTTTATCAGTTTCCGCTCTTTTCACTAAGCTTGATTCATCGACATACACAATAACGTCAATGGATGGATACAAGTCACGTTAGATGACATATCAATCTGCCATTTACAAGTTTGGCATTCAGAGATCACGTAATCAAATCCGCCTGCATTGATGTTATCGAATAAGTTTTTACCGATAGATTGGGAAACCTCATAGTTTTCTTCTTTGAAACCGTATGTTCCTGCAATACCACAACATTGTGATGGTAGCATCACCACTTCTAAACCTGGAATTTGTTTTAACACTTCCAAGGTGTATGGTGCCCAACCCGCTTTATCCACGTGACATGCAGTGTGATAAGCCACACGCAATTTCAATGGTTTAAGCGGTAAGGTTTTACCTTCTTTAAAGAGTTGATATAAGAATGGTGTCACCATATGAATATGAGGACGAACTTTCGCATTATCGATACCTAAAATATGATGATATTCATCACGTAAATTTAAGGCACAACTTGATGCTTCGCTGATTACATCCAAGCCATTTTCATCCACCATTTTGCCGATGTAATCGGTGTTAAATTGCGCGATTTTCTTCGCACGTTCTGGGAATTGGTTCACGCTCAATGGCAAGCCACAACATTTTTCTTTTTCCAATAACACCACGCCAATATCCATGGCATTGAACACTTGGATAAATTCTTTACCCAACTGTGGATTATTGTAGTTCACATAACAACCGTGATAATACGCCACTTTGCGTTCGAATTTTTGTTGGCTTTCCAACATTTTCTTCATGTACCAGCTGCGGAACGTACCAAAAGAATATTTTGGTAACGTACGATGACGGCTGATTTTTAATGCTTTTTCCAACACAAATTTTGTCGCTTTCAAGCCCGTAATCGTATTCACAATCGGAGCAAGCGGTGTATTAAGTGAACCCATAATATCGGTGTTACTTAAAATCGCATCACGTAATTTTTGCACTGCTGGTTTATGTTGTTGAGCAAGGTATTTGTTTCTTGCGCGAACGATAATGTCACCAATTTTCACATCAGACGGACAGGCAATTTCACAACGTTTACAGTTAGTACAGTATTTTAATGCTTCATCATAAAGCTCGGCTGATTTTAAGCGTAAACGCTCACCATCTGGACCTGATTGTTTTGGACCTGGATAGTTTGGATTCTGACGCGAAACCGGACACACGGCTGTACAAGCTGTACATTTAATGCAGCTCTCAAAGCTTTCATCAAAAGCATGATGATGTTGTGGTGCATTAAGGGATTGTTTTGCATTATCAATTAATTGTTGAATGTTCATAACGCCTCCTTAATGTGTGTTGTGAAGAATTTCATCAGCAACAGCAAGTGCTGTTACCACTGCCACGCCTGAACCACAACCGAGTTCTAATGCATTGAAACCACCAATCACATTACCCACCGCATATAAATTCGTTAAAAATTGACCGCTCTTTTGCACTTGGCATTGTGCATTAATCGCCACACCTGCAGATTGATACGGTTGTGGATTTGAGAAACGGTGATCTGTCCAAGTAAAACGATCCGTATCGTTAAAGCCTTCCACACCGATGATGTCAGAATGAAATACGGGCTCGTAGATTTTATCGAATTCAGAGACTAGACCTTTACTGAAGAAGCTGCCTGACGCTAAGACAAAATGCTCAGCCGTGATTTCTTCCTCTTCGTGCAAACGCGTTTGAATAGCACGAACTTTGTTGCCATGAAAATGTGCTTTTAATGCGCTATCACCATTCATCATGAGTCCGCCTAATTTCTCAAAACGATGGCGTAATTGAATACGTTGACGCATACCTAATAAAGAAGGCGGTAAAGTTGGCAATTCAAATAATGGTAAGCCAGTTGCTTTGCGAAGTGACTCCATAAACTCTTGATTTTCTAAACCGAAACAAGCGGGTAAGAAAATCGCTTCGGTGCCTTTCGCGGCTTCTTTCATTTCAGCCACCAGATCATCAAATTTCAGCTTATATTCTAAAACTTGTGCAATATTTACACTGCGGAATTCGCGCGAATTTGCACGTAACTGATCCAATTCTGGAATATTTAAAAAGCCCGTTTTCACTTCACAATGAGCAAATTGTGGATTGAGCGTAAGGTTATCCGCCAATAATTCTGGTTGAAAATCGTGATAGCCTTCAATGCCTAAAACCGCAATTTTTTTATATGGGAATGGGGTTTCGCCTTGTACGGTTGGCACACTATTTGGTGAAAGCCATGCACCACGTAAACTCCCTAAACCGGTAACGCGAAGATGATTTTCGGCACTTGAGCCAATTAAATCTAAATTTAACGATTCCGCTAATTTTTCGAAATCTTGCGCTTTCGCTAATACACGTTCAGCACCCATAATGCTATAAGGGTGTTGCGGTAATTGAGCGGAAAGTGCGGTCAAATTTTCAGGAATATTTTTAACAAACGCACCATTTGGTAAACGGCTTAATAAATCTAATGAGCCGGATGCAAAATCAATCGCCGCTTGGCCGTTATTAATAATGACACAACGTTTGCCTTGTTCTTGTAGGGCGATGCCGCAAGTTAAACCTGCAAGGCCACCACCAATAATCACTACATCAAAATTCATTGTTATCCGTCCCTTGCTGTTTGTCTGTTTCAAGCGGTTGAACATCATTTAAGCCCAACACACTGCCATACATCCATGAAGTAAATTCGGCTTCACGAATCGCTTCCCCCCATGCAATAGGCTCAATACCACGCCAACGCTCTTCCATAAAAGAGGTTAATTGTGTAGTCGATTGGCGAGGTGTTGCCACTTCAAAACGATTCATTAAGCCAGCTGCACGGCATGCACAAAGCTCAGCTTGGCAAGTCCCCATCCCCACACGAGTACGGCGACGTAAATCCACTAAGTTATTCACATTTAATTCATCAACGGCATAACGTACTTCACCTGCTGTCACCGCTTCACATTCACACACCATTGAACGATCAAGACGTTCTTTATCTAATAAACGAGTGGCACGAGAACCATGACGATACACGGCTGAATAACGAATCGTACTTGGAAGTGAAATGACTTTCTGATTGGTTTCTGCACGACTTTCACTTGAACCTGGTAATGGACGCTCTGCAGTCGTACAACGTGCTGTTTTGTTGAGTTTTTTACAAACAAGATCCGTTGCCCATTCAGCCATTAAGCGATAAGTCATTAATTTACCACCAGTGATAGTGATAAAGCCGTCTAAGCCATCACGTTCTGCGTGGTCAAGTAACACGATACCACGACTCACGTTACGACCAGATGGGTCATCATCAGACGCGACTAACGGACGTACACCAGCATAAGCACGTAATACACGAGTATGACGTAAGCTTGGTGCGAGTTTTTCCCCTTCACGGAACAGAATATCCACTTCTTCTGGGGTCACTTCCATGTTATCAATTTGATCGTAAGGGATACGGCTAGAGGTTGTACCGATAACACAAATGGTATCACCTGGTACAAGAATGTCCGCATCCGCCGGTTTACGGCAACGGTTAATCACCATTTTATTGATGCGGTGCCCCATGACAAGTAATGCGCCTTTGGCTGGGAACATTTTGATTTTAAGATCCGCATATTCTGCGATGCCTTGTCCCCAAATACCACCTGCATTGACAACTAATGGCGCAAAGAATTTACGGTTTACACGATTTTTGTGATCGTAAACATCCACACCGATTACTTTGCCACCTTCGCGAATTAAGTTTTTCACTTCGCAATAAGTGAACATTTTCGCGCCATTTTCGGTGGCATCCATCACGTTGGAGGCTGTTAAACGGAAAGGATCGATTGAACCATCTGGCACAACAACGGCACCCACTAAATCAGGGTTTACTGATGGTTCCATAATCTGGGCAAGTTTAGGATCAATGGCGACGGCTTCAATACCGGATTTGGTGCAACTTTCAATGAACGTTTTTTGATAATCAAGGGAATCTTCAGGTAAGGTGATAAATAAACCTTCTGTTTCATCCACACAGTGACGAGCGATATTGCGCAGAATTTTATTTTCTTTAATACATTCTTCTGCTGATTCCTGATCGTTTACAGCATAACGCGCACCACTATGTAACAACCCGTGGTTACGACCTGTTGCGCCTGTCGCAATATCACGACGCTCTAATAAAATACAGTTAATTCCACGCAATGCACAGTCACGAGCAATCCCCGCACCTGTTGCACCGCCACCAATGATAATCACATCCGTCGAAATAGGTGAAAAATCACCCACATCACGATACATATTAGGCGATAATCCCATTGTTACCCCCAAAGCCAAAATATTAATAAAAAGAAACGTAAAAACTGTTACAAATTCCATGGCTATTGTATGGGAGAGCGGTTAAATTCACAACATTCTGAGCGAAAAAGAAAGCTGTTTTGTGAGATAGATCACACAATTTTCGAATTCGCTCATTTGTTAAAAAATATTTTGTGAAATACATCACATTTTTGAATTATTTCTCTTTTTAATTTCTATTTTTATTTTATCATGCACGCTATCCCCAGCATGGGGGTGGACTCATAATTAAAATGATTTTGGAGAGAAATTATGTTTGGACCATTTAAACCCGCTCCGCATATTGCGGAACTTCCAGCGGAGAAAATTGATTCCACGTATAAACGCTTACGTTGGCAAGTGTTTGCAGGGATCTTCTTTGGTTATGCTGCTTACTATTTTGTACGTGCAAACTTTGACTTAGCACAACCTGGTTTAATTCAAGCCGGCTTGTACTCAAAAGCGGAATTAGGTGTTATCGGCTCAGCGGCTGGTCTTGCCTACGGTTTATCTAAGTTCGTAATGGCAGGTATGTCTGACCGTTCGAACCCTCGTGTATTCTTACCATTTGGTTTATTGCTTTCTGGTCTTTGTATGACCATGATGGGTTTATTCCCATGGGCAACTTCAGGCATTGCCATCATGTGGGTAATGATCTTCTTAAATGGTTGGTTCCAAGGTATGGGTTGGCCTCCATGTGGTCGTACAATGGTACACTGGTGGTCTAAATCAGAACGCGGTACTATCGTATCTATCTGGAATACCGCGCACAACATCGGTGGTATGATGCCGGGTGCAATGGTGCTATTGGCAAGTGCAGTGTTCTTCAGCACTCACGGCATTGAAGCACAAGCAAAAGACATTTGGCAACAATCCCTCTACTATCCGGGTATTGCAGCAATGATCTGTGCAATTCCAGTTTACTTCGTGATGCGTGATACTCCGCAATCTTGTGGTTTACCATCAATCGAAAAATGGCGTAATGACTACCCAGATGACTATAACGAAAAAACTTACGAAAACGATTTAAGTACAAAAGAAATCTTCGTAACCTATGTATTGAAAAACAAATTGTTATGGTACATCGCGATTGCTAACGTATTCGTATACTTAATCCGCTACGGCGTATTGAAATGGTCTCCGGTTTACTTAAGTGAAGTAAAACACTTCAACATCAAAGGTACCGCATGGGCTTACACCATTTATGAATTAGCAGCAGTTCCAGGTACATTATTATGTGGTTGGGTATCAGATAAAGTATTCAAAGGTAAACGTGGTTTAACCGGTTTCATCTTCATGATCTTAACTACAGCAGCTGTAGTGGCATACTGGATGAACCCAGCTACACCTGAAGCAGAGCTTGCAAACTATGCAGCTTGGTATGAAAACCCATATCAATTAACTGACTTCATCTTAATGACCTTAATCGGCTTCTTAATCTACGGCCCTGTAATGTTAATCGGCTTACACGCGCTTGAGCTTGCACCGAAAAAAGCAGCTGGTACAGCAGCAGGTTTCACCGGTTTATTCGGTTACTTAGGCGGTACAGTATCAGCATCAGCTGTTATCGGTTGGGCAGCACAACACTATGGCTGGGACGGCGGTTTCTACGTCATGATCGGTGGTGGTGTCTTAGCGGTGTTATTACTCTTCATCGTAATGGTTGAAGAAGGTAAACATAAAGCTAAATTAGGCGATACCTACGGTACTAAATAATCTATAAATTAAAGGCGACAGGCGAAGGCTTGCCGCCTTTTTTATTACAAAAAAAACAACTGAATTTTTAACCGCACTTTAAAAGGAGATAATGTGATGAAATTGAATAAATTAACCATTATGTTAGGCGCGGCAGTTATGGCAAATGCAGCATTCGCAAATCAAACTTGTGAAGCGCCCTATCGTTCAGCCCTCCCCGCTTATACTTATAAATTAGACAAGGTGCTCGAAGTCAACGGACGTCAAGGCATTACCACTGATGGTAAATATTTATATGTATCGGGCAGTAAAACGCTCGCCAAATACGATATGGATGGAAAACTGATTAAAGAAAATAAAGATCCTTTTGTCGGCTATCAAAAAGAAGCCAATCACATTGGCGACATTGATATCTACAACAATGAACTTTATGTTTCCTCCGAATGGTTTGATGCCGGCGTAGGTAAAAATATTCAAATTGCGATTCACGATCCCGAAACCCTCGCATTAAAAAGATCAGTTGATTTTAATCCTGAGTCAGGTCAAGTCGAAGTTTCCGGCATCACCGTAGATACCGTTCACAATTCAGTTTGGATGGCATCTTGGGTCGGTGAAGAAAGTGGCCGTTATTTATATGAATATGATCTTTCAACAGGTAAATATAAACGTAAAGTGCATTTACAACCTGTTCCACAATGGATTCAAGGGGTTTATGCCTACAACGGTGATCTCTACGTCACATCTGATGATGGTACAGCAGATGAAAAAGAACCTGATCATATTTATCGTGTAGAAATCTCAGATAAAAATAATGAAGCTCGAGTTGTTTTAGAAAAAACATTGGATGATATTCGAGATGTCGGCGAAGTCGAAGGCTTGAATGTGAATCCGAAAACGAAACAACTGCTTGTCCATGCAAACCGAGGCAAACAAATTGTGTTAGGGATGCCAAAAGGATTTTATCCAGGATATGACCGTGAAATTAGTGAAATCTATTTTTACGACATGAAACCAAGATGTAATAAGTAAATCAAGGAGAACACACCATGAAACTCAAAACTTTAGCGCTTTCTTTATTAGCTGCAGGCGTACTTGCAGGATGTAGCGCACACTCTTCTGTGGACACTATGAAATCAGACAAAATTATCATTGCTCACCGTGGTGCAAGTGGTTACTTACCAGAGCATACACTTGAGTCTAAAGCGCTTGCATTTGCACAGCACGCAGACTACTTAGAACAAGACTTAGCGATGACAAAAGATGGTCGTTTGGTTGTTATCCATGACCACTTCTTAGACGGCTTAACTGACGTAGCGAAAAAATTCCCAAATCGTCATCGTAAAGATGGTCGTTACTATGTAATCGACTTCACCTTAAAAGAAATTCAAAGTTTAAATATGACTGAAAACTTTGAAACTAAAGATGGTAAACAAGTTGCAGTATATCCAGGTCGTTTCCCACTTTGGAAATCACACTTCAAAATCCATACTTTTGAAGATGAGTTAGAATTCATCCAAGGTTTAGAAAAATCTACCGGTAAAAAAGTGGGTATCTACCCTGAAATCAAAGCACCTTGGTTCCACCACCAAAATGGCAAAGACATTGCAGTTGAAACCCTTAAAGTGTTGAAAAAATACGGTTACGATAAGAAATCTGACATGGTTTACTTACAAACCTTCGACTTCAATGAGTTAAAACGTATCAAAAACGAATTGCTACCAAAAATGGGCATGGATTTAAAACTTGTTCAATTAGTGGCATACACCGACTGGCATGAAACTGAAGAAAAAGATGCGAAAGGCAAATGGGTGAACTACGATTACGATTGGATGTTCAAACCAGGTGCAATGGCTGAAGTGGTGAAATATGCTGACGGTGTTGGCCCAGGCTGGTATATGTTAGTGGATAAAGAAAAATCTAAACCAGGCAACATTGTGTATACTCCATTAGTGAAAGAACTCGCACAATACAAAGTGGAATTACACCCATACACAGTGCGTAAAGATGCGTTACCTGAATTCTTCACTGACGTAAATCAAATGTACGATGCGTTATTGAATAAATCTGGTGCAACCGGTGTATTCACTGACTTCCCAGACACTGGCGTTGAGTTTTTGAAAAAACAAAAATAATACGTAAGTAAAAGTAATAAAAAGAGCGGTCAAAATTCGTTGTGATTTTTGACCGTTTTTTCATTTATAAAGTTAAATAGATCACTTTCCAATAATTTTATAAAGTAGATATCATAATTACAATTAGCTAAACTTTACTTAAACAATTCTATTAAATCCAACAAACTAATTAATATAGCAAATATTGTAAACCTCATATTCCATTTATCTTGTTTTTCATGTGCTAATTTCTCTATTTCTTTCCGCTTTTTATCCTCATCCAAATTCAAGATGTAATGCACACTAGATAACTGCTCCAACAACTCATCTGAGTTTTGATTTATGTCAAAAACATTATCCAAGTACTTCCATGTTTCAATCAAACTAATATTTCTCATAACAACTGGCTGATGGAATAAAAATACCGCCTTAAACTTTGTAGCCTCTATATATAGCTGTCTTAACTTATCAACATCATCCTGACAACAAATACTCTCAGAAAGCCTATTGCTTATATTTTCAATAGCCCCCAAATAAGCATGAGCCAACGCTAACAGAATAAGTCTCCGTTTAAAATTATATTCTTGCTCTGGTATTCGAGAATAGAATCCCATTCCTCTGCCATCAATATGCTCATAATGAGATGGATACTCTATAAAATCATTTTTCTTTATGGCTTTTGACTTTCTTATCTCTAGAGAGATTTCTTCTGCAATAGCATCATTGAAAAAAGAATCATCAATAATTAATTTTGAAACTGATAAAATAGAATATTTCTTATAATCTAATTCTATTTTTGAAAAATCAACAAACATACTTTGTTCATATTTTTCACCGATAAAAAACATTAGTAACCAATTTCCATTTTTATCTTCATAAAACTTATTATTAGACAATAGAACAGAACGTAAAAAGAGAATATTACTATTGTTAATCTTTAACTCACACAATTCATTGACATCTGGGTATTCAGTTATCTTATATATTTTAGCTGTAATGTTTTTTTTCATGATGTAATCACCTTAATAAGCTAATATCATTTCCAGAATTTGTTAGGTGCAATTAATTTTGCTAAATGCGTGGTGTGCAGGTTCTTGATATCGTATCATCAAGATTGACACATGAACATTATTTACCCATCTCTTTTTATGTCTAAGTAAAAAGGCTTGCTATTTATCTCAGCAAGCCTTTTAAATAAACTAATTAAGCAAACTGCTTTTTATTCTCTAAATAGCGTTTTGCACATTCTGCTGCAGCAACTAAGCCACCAGCCATCATAATAATATCTTTAATCACGAGTCGGCCAGCACCTGAGAGATATGGGAAGCCATAATTAGGGGTTGGGAAGTCCCCTCCTAAATTAGGCACCCAGGTTTCTGGCGTAAATATCAGGAACGACAGCGTGACTATCGACATGCCAAAGGTGAGTAAGCCTCCGAATAAACCTAATGTTGGAGACCAAATCCCCGCTAATACTAAAATACCAATTGTCACAATGATTGCGCCAATAATATAAGAAGCGGTATAGGTGCCGTTGGCTTTATGCCATTCGATATTTTTTGCGACCATTTTGCCTTCAGGGTTTTTATATAAGGTATATTCTTTTACTAAAACACCCTTATCATTTGTCACTTCATTTGCACCGTTTTTGTAAAGGAAGCTTAAGAAAGGACTATTTGACACAAAGTGTGCAATACCATCTGCCTCATATTGGCAAACTTTTAAACCTCCAATCCAAACCATCACAACACAAATCGCAATGCGGATAAAGTTAATAAATTGACGTTGCAATGGCGCAACAATATTAGCTAGCAATGTAACTAATGCACTCATTCAGAACTCCTTATATAGTTCAATGGATATAACGGACATAATGTCCAAGAATTTTTATATAAAATATTTATATAAATCATTAACAATATTAGCGAGTAATATTGTTGGTATTTTTTATTGCTAAGATTTATGCAATAAAAAAAGAGATACCAATTTCTTAGTATCTCTTATTTTTAATTAATTTTCCGTGATCAATTTCACATTATTTGAAATTCACTCTCGCATTTCTAAAAATTCTCATCCATGCGCCATCTTCAGACCAATCTTCTGGATACCATGAGTTGCTCACGGCACGGAATACACGCTCAGGGTGTGGCATCATCGCAGCGATACGACCATCAACGTTAGAAATCGCAGTAATCCCTAATGCCGAACCATTCGGGTTAGCCGGATAGGTTTCAGTTACATTCAAATGGCTGTCGATATATTGTGCCACAATCAAGTTTTGGGCTTGAAGTGCGGTCAAGTTTTCTGGTGTTTTGAATTCTACGCGTCCTTCACCGTGAGAAACGGCAATCGGCATATGTGAACCTGCCATGCCTTTAAACCACAATGAGTTGGTGTCGTTGATTTTCACCATCGCAGCACGCGCTTCAAAACGTTCTGATTTATTACGTACGAAACGTGGCCAGTTTTCTGCACCAGGAATGATTTCCGCAAGGGTGGAGATAAATTGACAGCCGTTACATACGCCTAATGAAAGAGTGTTTTCATTGGCGAAGAATTGGCTGAATTGATCGCGTAATTGTGGGTTGAATAAAATAGATTTTGCCCAACCGCCACCTGCGCCTAATACGTCACCGTAAGAGAAGCCACCACAGGCCACCATCGCGTTGAAGTCGTTTAAGTTGTAACGGCCTGCCATTAAATCACTCATGTGAACATCAATCGCCGCAAAGCCTGCACGATCAAAAGCGGCCGCCATTTCAACGTGGCTGTTTACACCTTGTTCACGCAATACGGCTACTTTCGGTTTTACGCCTTTGCTGATATACGGTGCGGCAATATCTTCATTCACATCATAAGTTAAGTGAGCCGATAAGCCTTTGTTGTCTGTTGCTTTTTTCGCTTCAAATTCTTGGTCAGCACATTCTGGGTTATCACGTAAGCGTTGCATTTGGTGAGTGAGTTCTGCCCAAATACCACGTAATTCAGAACGTTTTTCGCTTAATAGTTTTTTACTGCCTCGTGTGATTTCAAAACGATCTTCTGAACTTACAGAACCGAGTTCATAAGTTAAACCAAGCAAGTCATACGCTTTTAATACCTCACGCACGGCGCTTAATTCACGTTCTGACACTTGGATTACCGCACCTAATTCTTCATTGAATAACACGGCTAAATCATTATCGCCTAATGCAGAGATATCCACATCTACACCGCAGTTACCCGCAAATGCCATTTCTGCAAGGGTGGTAATTAAACCACCGTCGGAACGGTCGTGGTAAGCCAATAATTTACGCTCTGCTACTAATGCTTGCATTGCATCGAAGAAGTTTTTCAGTTTGGTAACATTTACGACATCGGCTGGTTTATCACCTAATTGTTTATATAC
>CABSZQ010000005.1 GCA_902482195.1 uncultured Haemophilus sp. | reverse complement strand
AAGTAAGGTGTGCCAGCTTCCATTGGGGAAATGAGCGAAGCTAAATACAACATATCGTATGGACATGCTTGGACACACTGTCCGCAGCGGGTACAAGCTGCCAAGAAATCCTTCTCCGGTAAAGCACCAGGTGGGCGTAAGGCAACCCCTTCTTTGGCTTTAGCTTGTTGTTGCTGTAAGCCAAGAATCACTCCAACTCCACATACTCCAGCTGCCGTTCTTGTCACGTTTTTTAGAAACTGACGACGGTTAGGATCAAGTTTCATCTGCGTTTCCTTTTATAAGCGGTCTTGTTTTGTAAAAACGTTGCAAAATTTGACCGCTCTTATTTTAAATTCCCCTCTCTTGAAAGAGAGGAGCGACTAGAAACGAAAGGAAAATCCTACGCTTTTTCCACTTTAACCGCACATTTTTTGAAGTCGGTTTCGCCTGAAATTGGATCGGTTGCATCCAATGTTAATTTGTTCGCAAGCTGACCCGCATCAAAGAAGGTGGTATAAATTAAGCCCTGAGGACATTTGTTACGACCACGGGTATCTAAGTAAGTGATCATTTCACCACGACGAGTGATTAACTTCACTTTATCCCCATGACGTAAGCCATATTTTTTCGCATCCGCAGGGTGCATCCAAACTAAGTTGTTCGGGAATGCACGGTGTAATTCAGGTACACGACGAGTCATGGTACCGGTATGCCAGTGTTCAAGTACACGACCAGTACATAACCATAATGGATATTCTTCATCCGGTGATTCTGCAGGTGCTTCATAAGGCACACCTAGAATAATCGCTTTTTTATCTGGATAGCCATAGAATGCGATATCTTCACCTGGTTTGACATACGGGTCAAAGCCTTCACGGTAACGCCATAAGGTTTCTTTACCGTCAACAACCGGCCAACGTAAACCACGTACTTGGTGATAAGTATCAAATGGTGCTAAGTCATGACCATGTCCACGACCGAAGTCAGCGTATTCTTCGAATAAACCTTTTTGTAGGTAGTAACCAAAGTGATCTGCTTCATCATTGATGTATCCCGGAACATCGGTTGGTACTTTAAATTTGTTTACTTCACCATTTTCGAAAAGTACTTGGTATAAGGTTTTACCACGGTATTCTGGCATTTGAGCTAATAATTCTTCACCCCATACTTCATCCGTTTTGAAGTATTTAGCAAATTCAACAATTTGCCATAAGTCAGAACGAGACTCACCTGGGCCTTTCACTTGTTGACGCCATAATTGAGTACGACGTTCAGCGTTACCGTAGCCCCCTTCTTTTTCTACCCACATACAAGTTGGAAGAATTAAGTCTGCTGCAACCGCAGAAACGGATGGGTAAGGGTCTGAAACAACGATAAAGTTCTCAGGGTTACGCCAACCAGGGAAAATTTCGTCATTGATATTCGGACCGCCTTGCATGTTGTTGGTGGACATTTGCCATAAGAAATTTAGTTTACCGTCTTTTAAGGCACGGCTTTGTTGTACCGCTGGATAGCCAGGTACAGTTGGGATAGTGCCTTTTGGTAATTTCCATTTTTTCTCTGTAATTTCAACGTGTTTTGGATTGGTTACTACCATGTCAGCTGGTAAACGGTGAACGAAAGTACCTACTTCACGTGCTGTACCACAAGCTGAAGGTTGACCAGTTAATGAGAACGGACCACAACCTGGTTTAGAAATTTTACCGGTTAATAAGTGTACGTTATAGGTCATGTGGTTAACCCATACACCACGAGTATGTTGGTTAGAGCCCATTGTCCAGTAAGACACTAAGTTCTGTTCTGGATCTGCGTACATCTTCGCTAAAGTTTCAAGTTGATCTTTTGGTACACCAGAAATACGGTGTGCTTCATCTAATGTATAAGGTGCAACGATTTTCTTGAATTCTTCGAAGTCAGAGTCATGCATTTTACCTGCAGTTTTACGATTTTTCGCTGCAACTTCAAGTGGATGTTCTGGACGTAAACCGTAACCAATATCGGTTTCACCACGTTTGAATTTGGTGTGTTTGTTAACGAAGTCCCAGTTTACTTTATCGTTTTGGATAATGTAGTTTGCAATGTAGTTAAGGATTGCAAGGTCTGCATGTGGATTAAATACGATAGGCACATCAGCTAATTCAAACGAACGGTGTTCGAATGTTGACATAACCACAACTTTCACATTATCAGAAGAAAGACGACGGTCAGAAATACGAGACCACAAAATTGGGTGCATTTCCGCCATGTTTGAACCCCAAAGCACAAACGCATCAGTTTTTTCGATGTCGTTATAGCAGCCCATAGGTTCATCCATACCAAATGTACGCATAAATGCAACTGCTGCAGACGCCATACAGTGACGAGCATTCGGGTCGATAGTGTTAGAACGGAAACCAGCTTTCCAAAGTTTTACTTTTGCGTAGCCTTCGTAGATGGTTGTTTGACCTGAAGAGAACATCCCTACAGCATTCGGTTCTTTTTTCTTCAAGATGTCTTTGATTTTTTCCGCCATGATAGTGAAAGCCTGATCCCAAGAAACCGGTGTAAAGTCACCTTCTTTATGGAATTTACCATCTTTCATACGTAATAACGGAGTTTGTACACGGTCTGCACCGTACATGATTTTAGAAAGGAAGTAACCTTTGATACAGTTTAAACCGCGGTTTACTTCTGCATCTGGGTCACCTTGAGTTGCGACAACTCGACCATCTTTGGTTCCTACCAATACGCTACATCCTGTACCACAGAAACGGCATGGGGCTTTATCCCATTTGATGCCCATATCTTCGGTCGCATTAACCTGTTTAACAGGGATGGTCATACCGGCAGCCGCAGCTGCTGCAAGCGCAGCATTGGCTTTCATAAAATCTCTACGATTAAGTTCCATAGTTTTCCCCACTCGTTGTTGAATTTTTTAGAATATACAAAATGGCATGTATACCTAAATTATTTATTTTTCATCTAAGTAATTAGAAATTAAAGACACGACAATTACTCCTGGGATATCTTTAATTTCATCCATAAGATCCGCTAATGCTAATTGACGGTTACTTTCAAGGGTGACCACCAATTTGCCTTCATCAGATTTTTCGCCATGAATCTCAGCGGTTGGAATCGCTAAAATGGCTTCTTTGACTTGGTTAAGTTTTTCTGGTCTGGCTTGCACAACAATGCTACATACATACCAGTTCTCATTTTCGCTAAATTGACTCATCTGTATTTGTTTCAAAATTAAGAATTTTTATTGCTTTTGTTGGGCAAACGCTTAAACAAGCACCACAACCATTACAACTTTCTAAATCTAAAATAGGTTTTGCCACACCACCAAGCTGTAATCGAAAACGGATGGCATTCATCGGACAGCTATCTTGGCAACTTCGACATTCCACTCGATTTTCGGTTAGGCACTGCGTTGTAATCTCAACTTTATGTGCCCAAGGCTCTTCTTCTAATGAGCGAAAAATCGGTTGTTCGCAGACTAAAACACATTTTTGACAGAAAGTGCACTCGCCCTTGTCAAATTGTATTTCAGGAAAGCCACCATCGCCTTTTACGATAATTTGGGTTTCACATATCAGTATGCAATCACCGCATCGAGTGCATTTATCTGTAAAGTCTGCTTCGTTTACCGACCAAGGTGGACGTATAGCATTTATACCTTGAATTTTAGCGTTTTCAGAATGTAACGATTGTAAAAATTGCCCACGTAATAATTGTCTGCGAGAAGGATTTTCAATCGCCATATTTTTCTTTAAAGTTCGGTATTTTCAAGGGGAGCATTATCTAGCTCCGATAACAAAATAGTAACTACCTAAAAGGAGTAGTTTTTAAGAAATATACACTTTTCTTGAGGTAGATCAAGGATATTTTGAAAGGAAATTAGGGATGTAAATAAATTGTTAAAATATAAGTGAAAATGATTATTAAATAGGGCGGATAATCCGCCCTGAAGTGTGCTTAAAATATTATGCGTTTTTTGTTGGGTAATCCCACCAAATATCGAATAATTCGCTGATTTCGATTTGTTGCAATTTATTCTCTTCTAACCATTTTTGTACTAATTGGCGATGGCTTTCATCACATTTACCGATTTTCTCTAAGCAAACTAAGCCTTCCCAATGTAAATAGCCGCTACCTTCATAAGCTAAGCCGTTTGGTTGAATCACTTCAGCAATAAAACGATCAACGGTTTCATCGATAGTTTCGATGCTGGTTCCTTCAGCAAATTGCCAATTCACTAAAAAGCCTAATTCTTGGAATTCAGCTAAGTGAAGTTTTTTACGTTGACGTTGATTACGAGTTTTCATTTTCGATTTTCTCCTATGTTAAGGTAATGGGTATAGTCATCGTCTCGATGATTATTTTTTCTTAAAGTATAAATCCCACACACCGTGACCTAAGCGATGACCGCGCGCCTCAAATTTTGTAAGAGGGCGGAAATCAGGACGTGGAATATAATCTTGTTCGGCAGTATTGACTAAATTTTCATTGGCTGAAAGCACTTCGAGCATTTGTTCTGCATAGTTTTCCCAGTCCGTTGCCATATGAATAAAGCCATTTGGTTGCAATTTTTGGACGACTTGCTCTACAAAGTGCGGTTGAACAATACGGCGTTTATGATGTTTCGCTTTGTGCCAAGGATCAGGGAAGAAAAGTTGTAAACCGCCTAATTCGCCGTCTTTCACACAATCACGTAAAATTTCAGTGGCATCATGACAAATCACGCGAAGGTTTTTCACGCCTTTTTCTACCGCATAAGCAATACAGGCTCCCACACCAGGCGTGTGCACTTCAATACCGAGATAATTTTTATCAGGATTCGCTTCAGCCATATCCACTAAAGATTTCCCCATTCCGAAGCCAATTTCTAATATAATGGGATTTGTATTGCCATAAATCGCGGCAAAATCAAAAGGAGCGTTTTGATAATCTAATCCAAGATCAGGCCAGTGATCGTTCATCATGTTTTTTTGAAAATCACTTAAGCGACCGGTCCGCAATACAAAGCTACGAACTTTACGTTTATAACGACCATCTTCTGTAAATTCAGCCGTTTCAACGGTTTTACGTTTTTGATCAGCAAAGGTTTTTTGCTCTTCTGTCATGGTTTTTATTTGCTTAATTAAAATTGGCGGCGATTATACACTAAAAGGCAAGGTTGTGGGATTTTTCCACCTAATTCCCGTATAATAGCGAAAATTTTTAATTGTTTTTTTGTTATGAATATTGTCCGAGTTGCATTAGCCGTACCGCTTCCCCGATTTTTTGATTATCTCTATTCGCCCGACTTGACGCCAATCGTTGGTGGACGAGTATTGGTGCCTTTTGGTTCGCAAAAACGAGTCGGGATCGTGGTGGATTTGCCGGCTTCTTCGGATGTCGCAAAAGAAAAGTTAAAACCGATTATTGATGTGCTTGATGCTGACTCGCTCTTTAATTCGACAACTTGGGATTGGTTAGCTTGGTCGGCTAATTATTATCGTGCAGCCTTAGGCGATGTGTTGTTTCAAGCGTTGCCAGTCAAACTCCGCAATGGAGAAAGTGCGGTTAAAAATTACCGCACTTTTTGGCGTATTACCGAACAAGGAAAACAAGCATTAGAATCGGGTGAATTAAAACGCACTAAAAAACAAATTGAAGCCTTAAATTTGTTGCTAACGCAAGATCTAGAAAAAGGTAACAATGAAATCAGTTCCGCAATTTGGTCAGCCCTTAAAGGCAAAGATTATGTGGAAGAGATTATTGTGCCTACTGAACAAAAAAGTTGGCAGCAAGCGCTAGGGGATAATCCTTTAGTTAATCTTGATAACCGATTGACCTTAAACAAGCAACAAGCCCTTGCATTTAGCCAATTGCTTTTCCAAGAAGGCTTTAATGTGTGGTTGTTAGAGGGCGTGACCGGTTCGGGTAAGACTGAAATCTATCTGCAGTATATTGAAGAAGTTTTAAAAAAAGGCAAACAGGTTTTAGTGCTTGTTCCTGAAATTGGGCTTACCCCTCAGACTGTGAGACGGTTCCAAGCTCGCTTTAATGTCGAAATTGATGTATTGCATTCCAACTTGAATGATACACAACGCTTAAATGTTTGGGAGCGAGCAAGAACAGGACAGAGTGCAATCGTGATTGGTACGAGATCGGCGCTCTTCACCCAGTTTTCAGATCTCGGCTTAATCATTTTAGATGAAGAACATGACGGCTCGTTTAAACAGCAAGATGGTTGGCGTTATCATGCGAGAGATTTAGGTATTGTGCTTGCTCAAAAGCTCAATATTCCTATCTTATTGGGTTCTGCCACACCAAGTTTGGAAAGTGTGAATAACGTACAAAATGGCAAATATCATCATTTGGTCTTATCAAAAAGAGCCGGAAATGCGACCGCACTTCGCCAGTTTGTGATTGATTTAAAACATCAACGAATTCAAAACGGCTTATCCGAACCGTTATTGAAACGTATGCAAGAACACTTAGAAAAAGGTAACCAAGTGTTGTTATTCCTTAATCGACGTGGATTTGCGCCTGTGTTGTTATGTCATGAATGTGGTTGGATTGATGAGTGTCATCATTGCGAAAAACCTTATACTTATCACCAACACCAGCGTGTTTTACGCTGCCATCATTGTGGCGCACAAAAAACAGTGCCGATGCAATGTGGTCATTGTGGTTCAACGCATTTAGTCACAACGGGGTTAGGCACTGAACAACTGGAGGAAACCTTAAAAGTACGTTTCCCACAATATAATATTGCTCGTATCGATCGTGATAGCACAGCACGAAAAGGCAAGCTTGAAGGTTATTTAGAGGATATTCAGCAAGGTAAAAGTCAGATTTTAATTGGCACCCAAATGTTAGCCAAAGGACACCATTTTCCGAATGTCACTTTGGTTGCTTTAGTGAATGTAGATAATGCCTTATTTTCCCTTGATTTCAGAGCCGAAGAACGTTTAGCGCAGCTTTATGTACAAGTTGCAGGACGCTCAGGCAGAGCCGAAAAACAAGGCGAAGTGGTTTTGCAGACGCATTATCCGGATCACCCGTTATTAACTACCTTACTTGAAAAGGGCTATCAAGCCTTTGCAGAAGAAACCTTGAAGTTGCGGCATAATATGGGCTTGCCTCCGTTTAGTTTCCAAGCGTTGTTTAAAGCACAATGTCGTCATTCTGAAGAGGCGGAAAATGCATTGTCGCAATTAGCCTCTTTCTTCTATGAACAAAAAATAGAAGGCTTGCAAGTGTTGGGGCCGATTCCCGCACCGTTCAGCAAAAAAGCAGGGCAGTATCGTTGGCAGTTATTATTACAGCACGCTTCTCGGAAACAATTACAGGCGGCATTGAGTCGATATTCACCAGAGCTGATAAAGTCTTCTCAAGTGCGGTTAATTTTAGACGTGGATCCATTGGATTTGAGTTAGCAAAAATTCCCTAGAAAAATGCACTGTTTTTCAGTAGAATTAAGCGTTTTTTATACTCTAAGTTTAATTTATCGAATATTTTAGGATTTTATCGTGGCTCATCGAGATTTTGCCGGTCGAAGCGGCTCAAAAAATAATAAAAAGAAAGCAA
This sequence comes from uncultured Haemophilus sp., assembly GCA_902482195.1. Classification (GTDB taxonomy): domain Bacteria; phylum Pseudomonadota; class Gammaproteobacteria; order Enterobacterales; family Pasteurellaceae; genus Haemophilus_D. The sequence continues at coordinate 8,086 of CABSZQ010000005.1, read as the reverse complement.
AGAAAAGTTTTAATCGTAATACCTTAATTGTTTTTGCGTTGGTGGCGGTATTAGGTTTTGGGTTAGGGCTTTACTTCTTAAAAAGTAAAACACCAGCACCAGTAGTGACGACAAATGTTCAGCCGGAAAAACCGCAACCGAAAAGTGTGTTACCAAATCGTCCAGAAGAAGTATGGCACTATATTAAAGAATTAGAAACCCGTACGGTGCCGGTGGATAATAATCCTTCTTCTGTTGAAAAAAATATGCGTTTGACGGAAGAGCAGCGTCAAGTGCTGATTCAAATGGAAAAAGAACAAAAAGCGGCAGAAGAAGCGAAAAAATTAGAAGCTCAACGTAAAGAGCAAGAAGCGGCGAATGCCGAAAAAGCCGCGGCTCAAGCACAGCAAGCTCAACCAGCACAGACAGCTCAAACTCAGCTAGCTCAGCAAACAGCAAACCCAGAAGCGAAAAAGCCTGAGCCAGTTAAAAAAACAGAGCCAGTTAAAAAGCCTGAACCGCCGAAAAAAGCAGAAGTAGTAAAAGCTGAACCGGTAAAAACGGAACCGGCTAAAACTGAGCAACCGAAAAAAGCAGAACCGAAACCAGCTGAACAACAAGTACAGGCTGGCGGCAAAAAATTCGGTTTACAATGTGGAGCATTTAAAAATCGTGCACAAGCAGAAAGCTTACAAGGTCGTCTAGCGATGGCTGGCGTAAATGCACAAATTGCGACAAGTGAAGAATGGAACCGCGTACGAGTGGGACCATTTGGTAGTCGAGATGCCGCAACAGCAGCACAAGATAAAGCAAAATCAGTGGCGAGTTGCGTTGTGATTGGAATGTAATTCAGAATTTAAAAGTGCGGTTAAAAATAACCGCACTTTTTTTATATTTTCACTTGCCAAAAAACGAAAAATCAATAAAATGAACGTTTATTCATTTTTGATATTCATCTTAAATGACCTTTCTCATATATAACCCTAAGAATTTAATTTTTTATTATGCGACAAGTAAAAGCCTCTAAAACGAAGCTTGATGTCAGTGAGCAGATCTTTGATGCAACAGATCGTCTTATGGCAAAAGAAGGATTACATCATCTTTCTATGCATAAGTTAGCCAAGGAAGCAGGCATCGCAGCTGGCACGATTTATCTTTATTTTAAGAGTAAAGACGAGTTATTAGCACAATTTGCTCGTCGAGTGTTCAATAAGTTTGTTGTTGCGATTGAAGAAGGTTTTGATGAAAGCCAATCTTTTTTCGAGCAATATAGAAAAATGTGGTGGAATATTTGGCATTTTCTTCAAGAAAATCCAACGGTTTTATCAAATATGAACCAGAATAAATCTTTGCCGGAGTTTATTGAAATCTGCTCCGAAATGGAGCATTCGTGTTGGGATCAGTTTTGTATAAAGGGACAAGCAGCAAATGTGTTAGCTAATTTAGAACCTCGAATTTTATTTTTGCTGAGTCTAGATACTGCAATAGTTTTAGCCTCAGATAACAAATTTCTCGGTATAGCGGTTACCGATGTTGTGTTAGAATCTGTCATTGAACGCTCTTGGCGTGCAATTCAGAAATAGTCATTTTATTGTCTTAATGGAGTTTTCCAAATGAGTATAACTCAAACTGATAAACCAAAGCGTTCACACGTTTTCTTTTTGAAATTAGCGTTAGGCGTATTTGTGTTAATTTTTGCAGCAATGATTTTCCTTAATCAAATGAAGGCAAAAGGCATTGCTGATTTCTTAGCAAATAAACCAGAAACAGCCTCTCCTGTGACTGCAATGACAGTTAAGGCTTCAGAATGGACGCCAATCATTGAAACGACAGGTCTTGTTCGTCCGAATCAAGGGGCAATGTTAAGCGCTCAAAGTGCAGGAACGGTGTCTAAAGTGCTCGTGCAAAATGGCCAAAGCGTGAAAAAGGGTGATTTGTTAGTTGAGTTAGATAGTTCCGTTGAGCGTGCAAGCTTACAAGCGGCTCAAGCTCAAGTGGTGTCATTACGTCAAACTTATCAACGTTATGCAAACCTTGCGGGCAGCGGTGCCGTTTCTCGTCAAGAATTAGATAACGCAAAATCAGCTTATGAAGCACAAGCGGCAAATATTGAGTCATTAAAAGCAACCATTGAGCGTCGCCAAATCGTCGCGCCATTTGATGGTAAAGCCGGTATCGTGAAAGTGAATGTTGGTCAATACGTTTCAAACGGTACTGAAATTGTGCGTGTGGAAGATCGTTCTTCAATGAAAGTGGATTTTGCGATTGCTCAAAACCTATTAGATAAATTGCATATTGGTCAAAAAGTAACAGCTACGGCAGATGCGCGTAAAGGTGAAACATTTGCTGCTAAGGTGACTGCAATTGAGCCAGCAATTAATTCTTCAACGGGTTTAGTTGATGTTCAAGCAACATTTGAGCCAGAAGATGGTGCAAAATTATTATCCGGTATGTTTACTCGCTTAAATGTTGCTTTACCAACTGAGCATAATCAAATCGTTGTGCCACAAGTGGCAGTGAGCTACAACATGTATGGTGAATCGCTTTATATTTTGACCGCACTTTCCGATGAAGATATTGAGAAATTAGGCGGCGCAGAGAAAGCGGCGAATATGTACCGTGCAAAATCAATCACCGTGTTTACAAAAGATCGTCAAGGCATTTATGCTCAATTAAAGGGTGATGAAGTCAAAGTTGGCGATAAAATTGTGACAGGTGGTCAGCAAAACTTAAGTAACGGAGCATTAGTTTCAGTTGCAGATAAAGCGGGCGTGGGTACAGAACAACCTGCGAGTAAGACGAATCTTTAATTAGGAAAAGCGAATGAGATTTACCGATATATTTATTCGCCGTCCTGTTTTGGCGATTTCGATTAGCTTGTTAATCATTATTCTAGGTTTACAAGCGATCTCGAAATTGGCTGTGCGTGAATATCCGAAAATGACCACGACGGTGATTACGGTGAGCACGGTTTACCCAGGGGCGGATGCAAACTTAATTCAAGCGTTTGTTACTTCAAAAATTGAAGAAGCGGTAGCGCAAGCGGACAATGTGGACTATATGTCTTCAAGCTCTAGCCCAAGTACGTCAACTGTCACCGTAAAAATGAAATTAAATACGGATCCGAATGCGGCCTTGGCAGATGTTTTAGCTAAAGTTAACTCAGTTCGTTCTGAATTACCAAGTGGTATTGAAGATCCAACGATTTCTTCATCAACCGGTGGTTCGGGGATTATGTATATTAGTTTCCGTTCTAACAAACTCGATGCAAGCCAAGTAACAGACTATATTCAACGTGTAGTAAAACCACAATTCTTTACCGTAGAAGGGGTGGCAAGTGTAGATATTTTTGGTGCATCAGAGTACGCGCTTCGTGTTTGGTTAGACCCAGAAAAAATGGCAGCTCAAAACCTTTCTGCCACACAAGTGATGTCCGCATTATCAGCGAATAACATTCAAACAGCAGCAGGTAATGATAATGGCTATTTTGTAACCTATAAAAACAAAGTAGAAACCACGACAAAATCGGTTGAAGAATTAGGTAACTTAATTGTGACGTCTAACGGTGATAAGTTAGTACGTTTACGCGATATCGCTGATATTGAGTTAAATAAATCAAGCGATAGCTCACGTGCGGTAGCCAATGGCGCAGATTCTGTTGTATTAGCGATTAACCCAACCTCGTCAGCAAACCCATTAACGGTAGCTGCGAAAGTACGTCCGCTATATGACAGTATTAAAAATAATCTACCGGATGCTATTGAATCTGACATCTTATATGACCGTACAATTGCGATTAATAACTCAATTAATGAAGTAATCAAAACGATTGTTGAGGCAACGATAATCGTGTTAGTGGTGATTACCATGTTTATTGGTTCATTCCGCGCGATTTTAATCCCGCTTATCACCATTCCGATTTCATTAATTGGGGTAATCATGTTGCTTCAATCATTTGATTTTTCTATTAACCTGATGACGTTGCTGGCATTGGTTCTAGCCATCGGTTTGGTGGTGGATGATGCGATTGTGGTATTGGAAAACGTAGACCGCCACATTAAGTTAGGTGAAACGCCATTCCGTGCGGCGATTATCGGTACGCGTGAAATTGCCGTTCCGGTTATTTCCATGACCATTACCTTGATTGCGGTATATTCTCCAATGGCGTTAATGGGCGGTATTACGGGTACGTTGTTTAAAGAGTTTGCTTTAACCCTTGCTGGAGCAGTATTTATTTCCGGTATCGTAGCATTAACGCTTTCACCAATGATGACCAGTAAATTGCTAAAATCCAATGAGGCTCCAAGTAAATTGGAACAACGAGTAGAGCATACCCTTAGTAAAGTGAATGCAGCTTATGCGTATGTACTTGATTTGGCGATGGTAAACCGTAAATGTATGTTGATGTTTGCGGCAATCATTTTTGCAACCTTACCAGTGTTGTTTAAATCACTTTCAAGTGAATTAACACCAACGGAAGACAAAGGCGCATTTTTGGCAATCGGTTCTGCACCGTCTAACGTAAACGTGGATTATGTGCAAAATGCGATGACACCTTATCAAGAGATTTTAACCAATACGCCAGAAGTACAGTTTGCGATGACGATTTCAGGGGCACCAAGCTCTAACCAATCTTTAAACGTTGTAACTTTAAAAGATTGGAAAGAACGCTCAAAAAGCCAAACAGCTATCATGAATGAGCTGAATGAAAAAGCGAAATCTATTCCTGAAGTGTCTGTACAAGGCTTTGCGTTCCCAGAAATTAATACAGGGGAGCAAGGTCCTCCAATTGGTTTTGTGATCAGCACATCACAAGACTACGGTGATTTAGCAAATGTGGCGGGTAAATTCTTAGAGGATATGCAAAAATCCAGCAAGTTCTTTTATACCAATCTCGATCTTAAATTTGATACTGCTCAAATGCGTATTAAGATCGATCGTGAAAAAGCAGGAACTTATGGCATTACAATGCAACAAATCAGCCGTACGTTAGGCAGCTTCTTATCTGCCGCAACCATTGAACGTGTGGATATTGATGGTCGAGCTTACAAAATTATTTCCCAAGTAAAACGTGACAATCGTTTATCTCCGGAAAGTTTTAATAAGTATTACATCACCGCAGCAAATGGTACCTCTGTTCCATTAAGCAGCTTGGTGACGGCTACATTGGAACCACAACCAAGTACATTGCCTCGTTTCAGCCAGTTAAACTCTGCGGTGATTAGTGCTGTACCGATGCCAGGTACTTCAATTGGTGATGCGATCCAATGGTTACAGGACAATGCGAAAAATACGTTACCACAGGGTTATAACTATGACTTTAAAAGTGAAGCGCGTCAGTTAGTACAAGAAGGTAATGCGCTTGCTGTAACGTTCTTACTTGCGGTAGTGATTATTTTCTTAGTCTTGGCAATTCAGTTTGAATCAATTCGCGATCCAATCGTGATTATGATTTCTGTGCCGTTAGCTGTAAGTGGTGCGTTATTAGCCTTAAATGCCTTTGGATTTGTAGGGATTGCTGGAACGACACTCAATATCTACTCACAAGTGGGTTTGATTACCCTGGTTGGTCTTATTACGAAACACGGTATTTTGATGTGTGAAGTAGCGAAAGAAGAGCAGTTAAACCACGGTAAAACGCGTATTGAAGCGATCACTGAAGCGGCTAAAGTACGTTTACGTCCAATTTTGATGACTACCGCTGCGATGATTGCAGGTCTTGTACCGTTGCTTTATGCAACAGGTGCGGGTGCGGTATCTCGTTTCAGTATTGGTATCGTTATTGTGGCAGGATTGGCAATTGGTACATTGTTTACCTTATTTGTGTTGCCTGTGATTTATTCTTACATTGCAAGCGAACACAAACCATTGCCAGAGTTCGATGAAAATGTGAAACCAATTGAAGGTCACATTAACGAACAACATTAATTAACAATGGCATAAAAATAAACCGCACGTTGATTCTTCAAGTGCGGTTTTCTTTTAAGCATTAAAAAAGCGAACATGATGTTCGCTTTTTATTTGTAAAGTGCGGTCAATTTTTTGACTATTTTATTTAGCCATTTTTATTTTTTGCCGCTTTATAAAGTTCCATCGCTTCTGGTAATAAGCGTTGTAAGTTTTCTTGACGAGATTCATCACTCGGGTGAGTAGAAGCTAACACATCAAGTGCGCCTTTAGAACCACCAGAGGCTTTAGCCATTTTTTGCCATAAACCAGGGGCGACTTGTGGATTGTAACCTGAGCGAGCCATTAACATGAGACCCACTTCATCGGCTTCAGTTTCAGCGCTACGAGAGTAAGGCTTATCTAAAGCAAAGTCTTTGGTAAGTGTGACTAAATCAGTCACGTCGGCTCCAACGACAACAGAAAGAGCTGTTCCACCAATAGCGCCCGCAATCGCACTCATGGTGCCGAAGTTGGCTTTGGCTTTACCGTGCTCTTTTAAGGCGTGAGCCATTTCATGACCCATTACAACCGCGATTTCGTTATCGTTTAGTTGTAAAGTATCCACTAATCCTGTGTAGAAAGCCATTTTCCCGCCCGGCATAGCCCAAGCATTGAGCTCTTTAGATTTAATGACATTGATTTGCCAATTAAACTTTAAGCCAGTTTCATTCGCTTGGTTTGCATAAGGCACCATTTTGTTAAAGACATGATGAATACGTCTTGCGGTATTTGATGTGGTATCAATCGCACCTTGTGAGCGAATTTTCCCCATTTCTTGTGTGTAGCTGCTTGCTGCCTCTTGATTAATTGAAGCAGAATCCGCACAAGACGTGATAACCGCCCCTGCTAATACAGCAAAAGCAAAACTTTTGAGTTGTTTTTTCATAAATTATCCTTTTGTTGAGATGGCTGATTATATGAATTTATTGCGTTTTGTCGATACAAAAAGATTGTCTTTTAAATTTGTACTACTATAATAGTGCAAATTTTTATTTTAGGACTTAACGATGACAATAAAAAAATCTCCTTCTTTATTAGGCGGCGCCATGATTATTGCGGGGACCGCGATTGGTGCTGGCATGCTTGCTAACCCAACCTCGACGGCGGGTGTATGGTTTATCGGCTCTATTTTGGCTTTGGTTTACACCTGGTTTTGTATGACCACATCAGGTTTGATGATCTTAGAAGCCAACTTACATTATCCTACCGGCTCAAGCTTTGACACCATCGTGAAAGATTTGTTAGGAAAAGGTTGGAATATTATCAATGGTCTTTCCGTTGCTTTTGTGTTGTATATTTTAACCTATGCCTATATCACCTCTGGCGGCGGTATTACACAAAACTTGCTCAATCAAGCCTTGGGTTCCGCTGAAAGTGCAGTCGATATTGGACGTACTTCTGGTTCCTTGATTTTCTGTTTTATTCTTGCGGCTTTCGTATGGCTTTCTACTAAAGCAGTGGATCGTTTCACAACCATTTTGATCGTTGGAATGGTGGTGGCTTTCTTCCTTTCTACCGCAGGCTTATTGAGCTCTGTAAAAACAGAGGTGTTATTCAATACCATTGCGGAAGGTGAACAAAGCTATTTGCCTTATTTATTGACCGCACTTCCCGTTTGTTTAGTTTCTTTTGGTTTCCACGGAAATGTACCGAGTCTCGTCAAATATTACGATCGTGACGGGCGTCGCGTGATGAAATCGATCTTTATTGGTACAGGTTTAGCCTTAGTGATTTACATTTTATGGCAGCTTGCGGTGCAAGGTAATTTACCGCGTACCGAGTTTGCTCCGGTGATTGCAAAAGGTGGTGATGTATCAGCATTATTAGAAGCGTTACACAAATATATTGAAGTGGAATATATTGCAGTTGTGTTGAATTTCTTTGCTTATATGGCTATTGCGACTTCATTCTTAGGAGTGACTTTAGGGTTATTCGACTACATTGCCGATTTATTTAAATTTGATGACAGCTTATTAGGCAGAACCAAAACTACATTGGTGACATTTTTACCGCCATTATTGTTAAGTTTACAATTCCCTTATGGCTTCGTGATTGCCATTGGTTATGCTGGATTAGCAGCAACCATTTGGGCAGCAATCGTGCCAGCACTACTTGCTAAAGCCAGTCGTCAAAAATTCCCAAATGCGACTTATAAAGT
>CABSZQ010000004.1 GCA_902482195.1 uncultured Haemophilus sp. | reverse complement strand
TACGTGAACGTTCAGGTAAATCTGCTCGTATTAAAGAGCGTTTGGGCGAATAATTTCGCAAAGAAAAAGGCTTGGGATCCCAAGCCTTTTTTGTTAGGTTATTTAATCCGTTCTTCGATAATCCCACCGCCCAAACAAATTTCACCAAGGTAAAATACGGCAGATTGTCCTGGTGTGACGGCTGATTGAGGTTCATCGAAAATCACTCGAATAGTTTCATCATCAATCGGTTCAATCACACAAGGAATATCTTGTTGGCGATAACGTGTTTTAACCGTGCAACGTACTAATTCACGAATTGGCTCGCGATCAACCCAATGTAATTGGCTAGCAATCAAACCTTTTGAAAATAAACGAGGATGGTCATGCCCCTGAGCGACAATAAGCTCATTATTTTCAACATCCTTATCTACCACATACCAAGCCTCATCACCCGCATTTTTTAAACCACCAATGCCTAACCCTTTACGCTGTCCCAACGTGTGATACATCAAACCATCATGGCGACCAATAATTTCACCATCAACAGTACGAATATCACCAGGTTGAGCCGGTAAGTAACGAGCTAAGAAATCCTTAAATTTACGCTCACCAATAAAACAAATACCGGTAGAGTCTTTTTTCTTCGCAGTAATTAAACCTAAATCTTCTGCAATAGCACGTACGATCGGCTTTTCAATTTCACCAACAGGGAAAAGGCTTTGACCTACCTGATTTTTACTCAACGTGTAAAGGAAATAACTTTGGTCTTTGTTGCTATCTAAGCCGCGCAATAGCTCTGCTTGATCATCTGCACCACGACGACGTACATAATGGCCGGTAGCAATATAGTTAGCGCCCAAATCTTCTGCGGCATATTCTAAAAAGGCTTTAAATTTAATTTCTTTGTTACAAAGAATATCGGGGTTTGGTGTACGACCAGCTTTGTATTCCGTTAAGAAATGCTCAAACACGTTATCCCAATATTCCGCGGCAAAATTAATTTTATGTAGTTTAATGCCTAATTTATCGCATACTGCTTGCGCATCAGCAAGATCCGCTGCGGCTGTACAATAATCCGTATCGTCATCTTCTTCCCAGTTTTTCATAAACAGGCCTTCCACTTGGTAGCCTTGTTGTTGAAGAATAAACGCGGAAACGGAGGAATCTACCCCACCAGACATACCGCAAATGACTTTTTTAGTGGCATTTTGGGCAAGTTGTTCTGCAGAGAGTTTCGGAAAATGTTTTTCGTAGGTTTGTGATTTCATAGTTTAGTAATAAATGTTCCACTAAATAAATAATTGGGCATTCTACCGCAAATCAAGTAAGAGTAAAAATGCCCGACAATTTCGGGCACTTTCATACAGGTTACGGCATGATCACTTCATTGAACGTCGAGAAGTTACCGTTTTCCCTCCAATCCCCCAGTTATCCATATCGACTTCGTCAATAACCACCACTGTCGTTTCGGGATTTTTGTTTAACACTTTCTGTAATAAATGGGTGACACCTTCAATTAACTCTGCTTTTTGTTTAGCTGTCGGCGCCTCTGCTCCACCGGTCACTTTAATATTGACATAGGGCATACTGTTCTCTCATCACAACGTTAAATGGAACTACTTCACTTCATAAAATTGCGAATCACCATCTTTTTTCGCAAATTTTTGCTCATATTCGGCTTTTGCTTGTTTATCGCCCGCATCTAATTTTGATTGAAGCGTGTCGCAAGGTTTATCACAATCACAAGCTTTGGCAATACCAAGGGTAGATAAACCACCGCAGCTGCCTTTTAAACTTTGTTTTTTGATAATAAATCCGATAGACATCAACAATATAATTACGACGAAAGCGATTAAAGTAAAAAATAAAGTTTGCATAACTATTCTTTTGTTTCTGTTAATTTTTTGAAAGCAGAGGATGATTTTGTCACAAAACCATTATCTGTTTTAATGATTAAATAAACGGCAAGATTATTTTTCTCAGCCACTTCTAACGCCTTGTCTTCACCAAGCACAAATAACCCTGTTGATAAGCCATCTGCAGTCATTGAAGTTGGTGCAAGTACCGTAATTGAGGCTAAATGATGCTGAATTGGATAACCTGTTTTCGGATCAATTTCATGAGCAAAGCGTTTACCATTTTCTTCAAAGTAAATTCGATAATCGCCAGAACTTGCCATTCCCATATTGTCTAATCCAATGACAGCTTCAACCGCTCTTTCACCTGTTGTAGTTGGTTTTTCAATTGCGATCTGCCAAGGTTTGCCTTCAATATTTTTTCCTTTCGCACGAATTTCTCCGCCGATTTCAACCATGTAATTCTGAGCATTTAATTGTTCTAACTTTTCAGCGACCAGATCAACGCCAAAGCCTTTAGCAATCGAGGACAAATCGACATAAACTTGAGGAAGTGCTTTGCTTAATGTCGGTTTGGCAGCACTCATATCGAGGGCAATTTTATCAATACCAACCCAAGCTTGGCGTTCAGCTAATTGTTCTGGTGTAGGTTGTTTTTCTGGACGTTTTTCCGGGCCAAATCCCCATAAATTAACGACAGGGCCAACAGTTACATCCAATGCACCTTCAGTCACTTTATTTAAACGAATCGCTTCGGCCAATACTTTGGCAAAATCTGCTGAAATCTCAATCGGTGTATTCACTTGGGTATTTTGATTGAAACGACTCAATTCCGAATCTTTTTTGTAAGTGGACATTTTCGCGTTCACATCTTTTAAGATAGCTTCAATTTCTTCATGCGTCTTTTCAGATGTTGCTTTCATTGAGCCTTCATCAAGGTATTTAACATGATAAGTTGTTCCCATTGTTTTACCACTTAATGAGATAACTTTTGTTTCTTTTTGACAGGCAGCAAGACTTAATGCCATTGCCACCGCCATGATACCGCTTATTAATTTTTTCATCTGGATTTCCTACATCTGTGAATTACCGGCAAACTCAACAAAACTTACCTGTAATCATAGAAAATTTTCTAAAAACACCTTAAATATTGACCGCACTTCATCACAAAGTGCGGTCAGTTTTCATGATGTTTGGGTTAACTAAAATCAACCACCGAAGTCATCTAATAAGATGTTTTCATCTTCAACACCGAGGTCTTTCAACATTTTGATTACCGCAGCGTTCATCACTGGAGGTCCACACATGTAGTATTCACAATCTTCTGGTGCTTCATGATTTTTCAAGTAGTTTTCATAAAGTACATTGTGAATAAAGCCGGTGTAACCAGTCCAGTTATCTTCCGGTAACGGATCAGATAATGCCACATGCCATGTAAAGTTCGGATTTTCTGCTTGAAGCTGATCAAAATCTTCAACATAGAACATTTCACGTTTAGAACGTGCACCATACCAGAATGACATTTTACGTTTAGAGTGTAAACGTTTTAATTGGTCAAAGATATGAGAACGCATTGGTGCCATACCTGCACCACCACCGATGAAGACCATCTCATTATCAGTTTCTTTCGCGAAGAATTCACCGAATGGACCAGAAATTGTCACTTTATCACCTGGTTTTAATGACCAAATGTAAGAAGACATTTGACCTGGAGGTGCATCAGGTTGACGTGGTGGAGGCGTTGCAATACGCACGTTAAGCATAATGATGCCTTTCTCTTCTGGGTATGAAGCCATTGAGTAAGCACGGATAATATGCTCATCCACTTTAGACACATAACGCCATAAATCGTATTTGTCCCAGTCTTCGTGGTATTCTTCTGGAATATCGAAATCTTTATAGTAAACCGTATGTGGATCAGCTTCGATTTGGATATAACCACCCGCACGGAAAGGAACTTCTTCACCTTCAGGAATCGCTAATTTAAGCTCTTTGATGAAGGTTGCTTTGTTATCGTTAGAAATAACAGTACATTCCCATTTTTTCACACCGAAAATTTCTTCTGGAAGTTCAACGTCCATATTGCCTTTTACATTCACTTGGCAAGCTAAACGATAACCTTCTTTTGCTTCACGTTTATTAATATGAGAAAGTTCAGTTGGGAGAATTTCACCACCGCCACTTTTCACTTTCACAATACATTGGCCACAAGAGCCACCGCCACCACAAGCAGAAGAAACGAAGATACCTTTACTTGCTAATGCACCAAGTAATTTACCGCCAGCAGGTAAAGTGATCGCTTTTTCAGGATCGTCATTAATAGAAATGGTGATATCACCAGAATCCACTAATTTTGATTTAGCGAATAAAATAATCGCAACGAGCACTAAAAGGATAACCGTAAATGCCGCAACACCTAATAATAAAATTGAAGATTCGCTCATTTATGCCTCCTTATAACTGAATTCCAGAGAATGACATAAAGCCAAGCGCCATCAAGCCTGCAGTAATAAAGGTAATCCCTAATCCTTTTAAGCCTGCCGGTACATCGGCATATTTCATTTTTTCGGTTAAGCCTGCAAGCGCAACGATTGCTAACATCCAACCTAACCCTGCACCCACACCATAAACTGCAGATTCTGCAAAAGTGTATTCACGTTGTACCGCAAAAGATACACCACCAAAGATCGCACAGTTTACGGCGATAAGTGGAAGGAAAATACCTAATGCGTTATAAAGTGCCGGGAAGAATTTATCTAAAGTCATTTCAAGTAATTGAACAAGACCCGCAATAATCCCGATAAAGGTAATAAAGTTTAAAAACTCAAGGCTTACACCTTCTACCAATGCGCCATCTTTTAATACATGTTCGTATACAAATTGGTTAGCCGGTACCGCAATACCAAGTACCACTGTTACCGCAACACCAAGGCCAAACGCCGTAGAAACTTTCTTAGAAACCGCAAGGAAAGTACACATCCCTAAGAAGAAAGAGAGCGCCATGTTTTCAATGAAGATCGCCTTCACGAATAGGCTAATATAATGTTCCATTGATTATTTCTCCTGTTGCTCAGGTTTCCACGTTCTTAAGCCCCAAATAACGAAGCCGATAATAAAGAACGCACTTGGTGCAAGAAGGAATAAACCGTTTGGTTGATACCAACCGCCGTCTTGAATAGTTTGGAATACAGGGAAACCAAACAAACGACCAGAACCGATTAATTCACGTAATGTGGCGACAATTAATAAGATCGCACCATAACCTAAACCATTACCGATACCGTCAACAAAGCTTTCTAACGGTGGTGATTTCATCGCAAACGCTTCTGCACGGCCCATTACGATACAGTTTGTAATGATAAGACCGACGAATACAGAGAGCTGTTTAGATAAACCATAAGCATAAGCTTTTAATACTTGGTCAACCAAGATTACTAAAGACGCGATAATCGCCAGTTGCACAATGATACGGATACTATTTGGAATATAGTTACGAATCAATGAAATAAACAAACTGGAAAAACCGGTTACCAAACTTACCGCAATCGCCATAACGATCGCTGTTTGTAATTGGGTTGTTACCGCTAATGCAGAACAGATACCCAAAATTTGCAAGGCAATCGGGTTATTTTTAACAATAGGATCGAATAAAAGACCTTTTAAATTTACTTTTGCATCAGCCATTATTTGATTTCTCCTGCTTTAAATTTCGCTAAGAATGGACCAAAGCCATTTTGGCTGAACCAATAATCAAATGAACCTTGAACACCGTTACTGGTTAAAGTTGCACCTGATAAACCATCTACACCGTGCTCTTTATCTGCAGCAGAGCTACCTTTGTAGATTTTGAATTTTTGGTTACCTTGTTCATCGAATAATTTTTTATCGACAAACTGTGCTTGCCAACGAGGGTTCGCAATTTCGCCCCCAAGACCGGCTGTTTCACCTTGATCATAGTAAGTAATACCTTTGATGGTATTCGCATCTGGTGCAACAGAAACAAAACCATACATGGTTGACCATAAACCACGGCCATACATTGGTAATACCACTTGGGTTACATTGCCTTGTTCATCTTTTACAAGATAAACACGTGCTTGGTTTGCACGAACCTTGATTCCTGCTTTATCTGCCTCAGCTGGGATAGCTTGGCTTTTAGCTGGATCTTTAACGGCATCTTTAGGTTCAAATTTATTAATTTCTTCTGCTGAAGCTTGAACGTAATCACCACTTTGCAAATCAACTAAACGTGGTTCAATAAATTTGCTGTAAGTGTCTTTAATTACTGATGCATTATCTTCTTTCATTAAGCCAGCAACAGTTAAAATGTTACGTTGAACGTCGAGTGCTTTTTGTTCATCTTGTTTGGATTTTAATGCTACTGCAGCACCAGAAACCACGATAGAACACACTAAACTTAGCAACACAACAACGGTAACTGTACCGCTAACGCTATCTTTATTAAATTTAGCCATTTGTTCTTGCTCTCCGACGTTTGATATTTGCTTGAACCACGATGTAGTCGAAAATTGGTGCAAATAAGTTTGCAAATAAAATCGCTAACATCATCCCTTCTGGATAAGCTGGGTTCACTGTACGAATTAATACCGCCATCACGCCAATTAACGCACCGTACCACCATTTACCCGTGTTGGTAAATGAAGCTGATACAGGGTCTGTAGCCATGAAGATCATACCAAGTGCAAAACCACCTAATACAAAGTGCCAATGCCAAGGCATTGAGAACATTTGGTTAGAATCAGAACCGATTAAGTTGAATAAGGTTGCTGTACCAATCATACCGATCATGACACCAGCCATAATGCGCCAAGAAGCAATACGGGTGAATACAATTAACGCACCACCGATTAATAACGCAAGCGTTGAAACCTCACCCATTGAACCAGGAATATTACCGATGAATGCATCCATCCAAGTAATAGGTTGACCGGTTACAGTGTGTTGTAATGCTGCTTGACCACCTTGAGACCATTGTGAAAGTGCGGTTGCACCAGAGAAACCATCTGCAGCAGTCCATACTAAGTCACCGGAAATTTGAGCTGGATAAGCGAAGAATAAGAATGCACGACCAGCAAGCGCAGGGTTCATAAAGTTACGACCTACACCACCGAAGATTTCTTTCGCTACCACGATACCAAAGCTGATACCAAGTGCAGCTTGCCATAATGGCAATGTTGGTGGAACGATTAACGCAAATAAAATGGTTGAAACGAACATCCCTTCATTTACTTCATGACCACGCACTACTGAGAACAATAATTCCCAAATCGTACAAACAGTGAATACCACTAAGTAAATTGGTAAGAAGAAGATCGCCCCTAATGCCATTTTTGAACCCCAAGTTGCATTATTGGTTAAGTCTAAACCTAATGAACTTGCAAGCGCATAGTGCCAATCGTTAGCAATTAATTGATCTAAATTGCCTAATTGATTTAAAGCTGGAATCGCTTGGTTACCCACGTTATACATCCCGTAAAAAATCGCAGGGAACAACGCAAGGAAAACCGTAATCATCATACGTTTTGAGTCTAACGCATCACGAACGTGTGTGTTTTTGTGCGTTACCGTACCTGGTGTATAAAGCAAGGTATAAATCGATTCAAAGACCGGATAAAGCTTGCTGTATTTACCACCTGGTAAAAACGCGGGTTCCATTTTTTCAAAAAGATTTTTTAAACCCATTTTTAACCTTCCTTCTCAATCTTATCTAATACTTGACGCAAGATTGAACCGTATTCATATTTGCCCGGGCAAACGAAAGAACATAACGCTAAGTCTTCTTCATCTAATTCAAGACAACCTAACGCTTGTGAACCGTCGGTATCGCCCACGATTAAATCACGTAATAATAATGTCGGTAAAATATCCAACGGCATCACGCGCTCATAGCTACCGATTGGTACCATTGCACGCTCACCACCATTTTCTGCGGTAGTGAAGTTGAATAATTTCTTACCGAAGTGACCCAATACGGTACGGGTAATCGAATATTTGTTCGATTGTGGAGTGATCCAACCTAAGAACTCTTTCTCATTACCTTCTGCAATCACAGAAACTTGTAATGCATAACGACCTAAATAGTCATGAGCACCTTTTGCAGTTTGACCACAAAGCACAGAACCAGAAATCACACGGTTATTACCGTCTTTTAACTCACCTGCCGTTAATTGAGAAAGGTTTGCACCGATAACGGTACGAACTAAACGAGGCTCTTTCACTTGCGGACCCGCAAGAGAAACTACACGTTCTACATAAAGTTCGCCTGTAGTGAATAATTTACCTACAGCAATCACATCTTGGTAATTGATGTGCCATACGGTTTTATTCACACCAACCGGATCGATAAAGTGGATATGTGTACCCACTAAGCCAGCAGGATGAACACCACCAAAATCATGTACTTTTAGGTTAGCTAAATCCACGGTTGGAATATTGCTATCACCCGCTTTACATAGATTTAATGGTTTATTTGGGAATAGACGACTTAATACTGTTAAACCGTCAATAAAATCTTGCCAATGCTCTTTTAACACCACCTCTGGATTTGCTGCCAAAGGATTGGTATCCATCGCATTTACAAACAGAGAAGAAGGTTCTGCATCTAAGGCAGGCACTTTGCTGAACGGACGGGTGCGGAACGCTGTCCACAAACCGGATTCAACGAGGTTTTGTTTAACTTGTTCAGAAGAAAGCGTATTGAGCTCACCTGCGTTATATTTAGCGAAAGTAACTTGATCGTTACCTTGCACATCAATGACCACAGATTGTAATACACGTTTTTCGCCACGATTAATTACAGTGATAGTACCACTTGCAGGGGCTGTGAAAACCACTCCAGGGTTTTTCTTGTCTTCAAAAAGCACTTGGCCTTTTTTCACAACATCGCCTTCACGTACCTTCATAGAAGGACGCATACCCACATACTCTTCACCAAGAATCGCAACCTGATTCACAGCGTTACCGCTATGGATTACTTGTGCTGGTTTTCCTGCAATAGGAAGATCCAAGCCTTTTTTGATTGTAATCATACTGTTTGCACTACTTTTCTAGGTTAAAAACACGATTGCGATTAAAGCATACACTCTAAAAGCAATCTCACGATTGAGCGTGACCAGAAAACACTTTTAAGATCAAAGCGTTATTAACTGATACATAAATTTAAAAACTCAAATCTGTTTAATTCCTCGATGAGTAAGGAATGACTTACACATCCAGAAATTGAAATTCGAAAATTAAAAGCGCCTTATTCTATCGAAAAATGGGCTTTTATTCCACTTTATGCCCTTACTTTTTGTGAAATATTTGTGAATATTTCTAAACCAACGTTTATCAAGAATACGGACAAAATGATTTTAAAATAAAAAGAGAGAAGAGCACTCGCCTTCTCCCTTTTTGTAGAGATGAAAATAGAATAGACGGAACGTAAGGAAATACTTACTGTCCAACACCAAGACAATTTGGTGATTTTGGAAATGCTTCACCTAGACTCTCCCATTCGCTTTTTGTATAGAGGTGAAGAGCTAATGCGTGAATGCCATTTTTTAAATCATCAGCAAAAAGTTGGTAAAGTTTTTGGTGACGTTGCACTTTACGCATACCTTCAAAAGCATCACTTACGATCACCAACTTAAAATGAGAATCGGCTCCACGGCCAGAACTGTGCATATGACTTTCATTTTCTACCGTGGCAAAGTGCGGTTGGAATTCGGCTTGAATTCTCTCTAATAATTCTTGCTGTTTTGACATAAATAAACTCCCTAACTTTTTGCTATACATTCAGCGTTAAGTTTGTAAGAATAACACAAATTAACCTAATTCAATGAGGAAATTATGAAAGTAACAAACAAAATCAAAGCATTATCAACAATGACGTTGGCGGCTGCGACATTATTTTTAGCGGGTTGCCAAGCGCAATCTAATACCTTAACTTTTACCCCTCAATCACCGACTGCATCAATGAATATTAACCAATCAGCAGTGGTAACAGTTAATACTCGCGATTCTCGTCCACAACAAGAAATTGCAACTTATACTAAATCAGGCGAACTAATTAAATTAAACGCCTCACCAAGCGTTACTCAACTTTTCCAACAAGTAATGCAACAAAATTTAGTCAGCAAAGGTTTCCGTATCGGACAAGCTAATAATGCGAATGCGGGTGTAACCGTTGAAGTGAAAGAATTCAACACTCACGTAGATCAAGGTAATTTACGTTATACCTTGAACAGCAAAATTCAAGCGGTGGTTTATGTACAAGGTCCACGCGGACAATACAACAAAACCTTTAATGCAACACGTTCACAGTCTGGCGCATTTAATGCGAGCAATGATGAAATTCAAAAAGTGTTAGGCGAAACCTTCAAAGATATTGTTAATAATATTTATCAAGATCAAGAAGTTACTAACGCAATTAATCAATATACCAATTAATTAAAAAGTGCCGTGTCCTTTTCAATAATCACTTGACGAATACGCCTTTCAAGCGTAACATTCGACCGATTTTTTAACGAGAAGGACACACACTTTGGACAGTCATAGTCGATACCGAATATCGCTTTAGACTCTCGCCTCTTATCAGCGAGAGCTCGCTGGTAATCAATTTACCTTTCTTCGGCATCTTTTATCGAACGAAACCCATTTTTAAAACATACAAAAATTTGACCGCACTTTTCTCTAGTGCCAATTTCGTTTGATCTTTTTTTGTTCACAGTTGGATCTTCATAATCCCAAAAGGAGTATGACCAATGATTAACGCTTTTGCCATTAACGATTCCCGCTTGCTTCGTATTGATGACGAACCAGCCGATCTCAGCTCTGCCATTTGGTTAGATTTGCTGGAGCCGACAGGGGAAGAACGTGAAATGTTGCAAGAAGGCTTAGGACAAAGTCTCGCCTCATTCCTCGAATTGGAAGATATCGAAGCGTCCGCACGTTTCTTCGAAGACGAAGATGGCTTGCACTTGCACTCATTCTTCTATTGTGAAGACGAAGAAAACTACGCTGACCTCGCAAGCGTAGCATTTACTATTCGTGATGGTCGTTTATTCACCCTGCGTGATCGTGAATTACCGGCATTCCGTTTATATCGTATGCGTTCCCGTAGCCAACGCTTATTGGAATGCAATGCGTATGAAGTCTTACTCGACTTATTTGAGACCAAAATTGAGCAATTAGCGGATGTTATTGAAAACGTTTATGCCGATTTAGAAAAATTAAGTCGTGTGATTTTAAACGGTACGCAAGATGAAGCTTTCAATGAAGCCTTAAATACCCTAACAGAACAAGAAGATACCAGTTCTAAAGTGCGTTTGTGTTTGATGGATACACAACGTGCATTGGGTTTCTTGGTGCGTAAAACTCGCTTACCGCCAAATCAGTTAGAACAAGCACGAGAAATCTTACGAGATATCGAATCATTGCAACCGCATAATGAATCATTGTTCCAAAAAGTAAACTTTTTAATGCAGGCGGCAATGGGTTATATTAATATCGAGCAGAATAAAATCATGAAATTCTTCTCGGTGGTGTCGGTGATGTTCCTACCGGCAACACTTGTGGCATCTACTTACGGGATGAACTTTGAATTTATGCCAGAGCTCCATTTTAAATATGGTTACCCAATGGCTATTGGATTAATGATTGGTGCGGCGCTTACGCCTTATATCTATTTTAAACGGAAAGGTTGGTTATAATGGAAATTTCCCAAACTGCATTATTTTTAGGATCGATTATCGATCTGTATTGTTTAGTGTTAATTTTACGCGTATGGTTACCATTAGCGAATGTAGATTACTACAATCCTATTTCTCAATTTACACTGAAATTTACCCAACCGGTTATTGCACCATTGCGTAAAGTTTTTCCTGCGGTGAAAAAAGTGGAAACCGCTGCACTGGTTTTAGCCTTCTTGCTTTGCGGACTAAAATCGATTCTCTTTGGCGGATTAAATCTCAGTCTCTTCTTACTATTGGGCATACTAGGGCTGATCAAAAATATCGGTGTGGCTATTTTCTATGTATTAATCGCCGGTGCAATTTTAAGTTGGTTTAATCGTGGCAATAACCCTGCATTCTATGCGTTATATCAACTGACCGAGCCATTATTAAAACCAATTAAACGCATTTTACCAACCGTGGGTGTCATTGATTTCTCACCGATGGTTATCGCCATTGTTCTATTATTTTTGAATAATCTCTTTTACGATTATTTCAAGGTTTTATGGGCAATCGCCGCTTAAAGTGCGGTCAAAAATAACATTATTTTTTGGGCTGGATTTTCCAGCCCTTATTGTAAATGTGGTGAGTAAATTTAGTTATGTCAGCAATCGAACAAACACCTGAAGGGCTACGTCTTAAAATTATTCTGCAACCCAAAGCCAGTAAAGATCAAATTGTGGGATTGCATGATGATGAACTTAAGATCGCGATCACCGCACCACCTGTTGATGGTCAAGCCAATGCTCACTTGCTGAAATTTTTGAGTAAAGCATTCAAAGTACCCAAAAGCTCAATAGTTCTTGAAAAAGGTGAATTAAACCGACATAAACAAGTTTGGATTCCTTCGCCTAAATTAATTCCATCTGAAATTCAAAATCTCTTATAAAATCAGCAAAAAAATCACCGCACTTTCTACCAATTTTCCCTGTTTTACGCTATCCTATATCACATTTTACAAAGCAAAACATGCCGCAAAGTGCGGTCAAAATTTAAGGTGATTTTCTATGCAACAACATTACCGTCCCGATTTGATTGAACCTGCAGTTCAACAATATTGGGCTGAAAATAAAGTCTTCAAAGCCATCAAAGATACATCTAAAGAAAAATATTACTGCCTTTCAATGTTCCCTTACCCATCTGGTCGTTTACACATGGGCCACGTGCGTAACTACACGATCGGTGATGTGGTTTCTCGTTATCAACGTATGAATGGCAAAAATGTGTTACAGCCAATTGGTTGGGATGCATTTGGTTTGCCGGCTGAAGGGGCTGCAATTAAAAATAAAACTGCACCCGCAAAATGGACTTACGAAAATATCGAATACATGAAAAACCAGCTCAAAATGTTGGGCTTTGGTTATGACTGGGATCGCGAAATTGCGACTTGCCGTCCGGAATACTATAAATGGGAACAATGGTTCTTCACCGAGCTTTACAAAAAAGGCTTAGTATACAAAAAAACCTCCACTGTAAACTGGTGTCCGAACGATGAAACCGTATTGGCTAACGAACAGGTGCACGAAGGTTGCTGCTGGCGTTGTGACACTCCGGTCGAACAAAAAGAAATCCCACAATGGTTCATTAAAATTACTGATTACGCTGAACAATTATTAGGTGGATTAGACCAACTACCACAATGGCCAGACATGGTTAAAACCATGCAACGTAACTGGATCGGCCGTTCTGAAGGGGTGGAAATTACGTTTGATGTAGCGGATACCACAGAAAAAGTTGCGGTTTATACGACCCGTCCTGATACTTTCTATGGTGTGAGCTATTTAGGTATCGCGGCAGCGCACCCATTAGCAGAATTAGCAGCAGAAAAAAATCCTGAATTAGCAGAATTTATCCGTGAAGCAAAAAATGCCAAAGTTGCGGAAGCAGACCTTGCCACTATGGAGAAAAAAGGGATGGCAACCGGTTTATTCGCTATTCATCCATTAACCGGTGAAAAATTACCGATTTGGGTCGCTAACTTCGTGTTAATGCACTACGGTACTGGTGCGGTAATGGCGGTTCCAGCGCATGACCAACGTGACTTTGAATTTGCTCAAAAATACAGTTTGCCAATTAAACAAGTGATCGCACCGCTTGCGGATGAAGAAATTGATTTAACCAAACAAGCTTTCGTTGAGCACGGTAAATTAGTGAACTCTGCTGAGTTTGATGGTTTAGATTTTGATGGCGCATTCAACGGTATCGCGGACAAATTAGAAAAATTAGGAGTAGGCAAACGCCAAGTTAACTATCGTTTACGTGACTGGGGCGTTTCTCGTCAACGTTATTGGGGTGCACCAATTCCAATGCTGACCTTGCCAAACGGTGAAACCGTACCAGCACCAATCGAAGATTTACCGATTATTCTGCCGGAAGATGTGGTTATGGATGGCGTGAAAAGCCCAATTAAAGCAGATCCAAACTGGGCAAAAACCACCTTCAATGGTGAGCCTGCATTAAAAGAAACCGATACCTTTGATACCTTTATGGAGTCTTCTTGGTACTACGCGCGCTACACCTCACCAAGCTATGCTGAAGGCATGTTGGATAAAGATGAAGCGAATTACTGGTTACCGGTGGATCAATATATCGGTGGTATTGAGCACGCGACAATGCACTTGCTCTACTTCCGTTTCTTCCACAAATTATTGCGTGATGCAGGTTTCGTAACGAGCGATGAGCCAGCACAAAAATTATTATGCCAAGGCATGGTATTAGCGGATGCGTTCTACTACACCAGTCCGACTAACGAGCGTATTTGGGTGAGCCCAACGCAAGTGACCCTTGAGCGTGATGAAAAAGGTCGAATCATCAAAGCAACTGATCCGGAAGGCCGTGAATTGGTGCATACCGGTATGACTAAAATGTCGAAATCCAAAAACAACGGTATTGACCCACAAGAGATGGTGGAAAAATACGGTGCAGATACTGTGCGTCTCTTCATAATGTTCGCGTCTCCTGCAGAAATGACACTTGAATGGCAAGAATCTGGTGTTGAAGGTGCGAAACGTTTCTTAGGTCGCGTCTGGAATTTGGTGTATGAATACAGTCAAAATCCTGCAAAAACGGCTTTAGATGTGACCGCACTTTCTGCAGACCAAAAAGCACTTCGCCGTGATGTGCATAAAACGATCGCCAAAGTGAGCGATGATATTGGTCGTCGTCAAACGTTCAATACCGCTATCGCAGCAGTAATGGAGTTAATGAATAAATTAACCCGTGCGCCATTAGAAAGCGAGCAAGATCGTGCTGTGATGGCAGAAGCATTAAGCGCAGTCGTGCGTATGCTTTACCCAATCACACCACATATCTGCTTTGAATTATGGAAAGCTTTAGGTAACGAAAGCAACATCGACCATGCAGAATGGGTGAAAGCTGATGAAGCGGCGATGGTAGAAGATGAAAAACTTATCGTGGTTCAAGTCAACGGTAAAGTTCGTGGTAAAGTCACCGTTGCAGCTGATGCGGATGAAGAAACCGTGAAAACGGTTGCATTTGCAGATGAAAATGTGAAGAAATTTACTGACAATACACAAATCGTAAAAGTGATTTATGTACCAGGTAAATTGTTAAATGTGGTGGTTAAACCGCAATAATCCATAAAATAACCGCATTTTATTCCAAGCGTTGCATAAACGACTCTTAAACAAAATAAAGTGCGGTGAATTTTACAGGTAATTTTTATGATGAAATCAATC
Source organism: uncultured Haemophilus sp. (assembly GCA_902482195.1). Lineage (GTDB taxonomy): Bacteria > Pseudomonadota > Gammaproteobacteria > Enterobacterales > Pasteurellaceae > Haemophilus_D. Next base: position 2,074 of record CABSZQ010000004.1, on the reverse strand, counting down.
AAAACGATCTGCTTTGTTGGGGCTACAGCCTTTTTAACTGCTTGTGGTTGGCACTTCGATAATGGCGCTGCTGTTCCTGCGGAGTTAAAAACAATGGCCCTTGAAAGTAGCGACCCATACAGTGAAATGTCTATGGCAATGCGTAAGCAACTGCTTAGCAATAACGTAAATCTTGTTCCTGCAAAACAAGGTGTGCCTGTGTTGCGTTTAAATAAACAGACTTCAAGCGATAAAGTCGCATCAGTCTTTAAACAAGGCCGTGAAGCAGAAAAAGTGCTGACCCTTGATGTTGAGGCTAGCGTGCGTTTAGCAAATGGGGAAACCTATCCAATCTCTGCAAAAATCAACCGCACTTTCTTTGATAACTCACGTGCTGCATTAGCAAAATCAGCTGAGCGCGATGTGATTTGGAATGATATGCGCGAACAAGCGGCTCGCCAATTAATTAATAAAATGGCTGCCTTGCAACATCAAGTTCAAGGAAAATAATGAACCGCATTTTTCCTGAGCAACTGGCCTCTAACCTGAACAGCCATTTAGCGAAAGTCTATTTTTTGGTTGGGACAGATCCCCTGTTGCTCAGTGAAAGTGAAGATCTCATTCATCAAGCAGCCCTTCTTCAAGGTTTTGATGAAAAAAATCAAATCACCATAGATACTAATACTGACTGGTCTGCATTAATTGAGGCCAGCCAATCTATGGGGCTCTTCTTTAATAAGCAAATTTTCATTCTCAATTTACCCGAAAATTTGACTGCACTTTTGCAGAAAAACCTTCAGCAATTTATCAGTGGATTAAATGAAGATAGCTTGCTTATTCTCACCTTGCCTAAATTGTCTAAAGCAGCCGAAAAACAAGAGTGGTTTATTCAGGCAAATCAACTTGATCCACAAGCTGTTATCGTGAACTGCCAAACACCGAACTCAGAACAACTTTCTCGCTGGGTGAAGCATCGTACAAAAAATATGGGATTATCAGCTGATGAGGAAGCCGTTCAACTGCTTTGTTATAGCTATGAAAATAATCTACTGGCATTGAAACAAGCATTACAGCTTTTAGATTTGCTTTATCCTGATCACAAACTTACGTATAACCGCGTAAAATCAGTGGTAGAGCAATCTTCTGTCTTTACCCCTTTCCAATGGATTGATGCTTTGTTGTCAGGCAAGGCAAATCGCTCAAAGCGAATTTTGCGAGGTTTACAAGCTGAAGATGTGCAACCTGTCATTTTATTGCGTACCTTACAACGTGAACTACTCACTTTGTTAGAATTAACAAAACCACAGCTGCGTAATCCCTCTCTTAACACGAGTTTACCAACACAAACACTCAAAGCGGATTTTGACCGTCTCAAAATTTGGCAGAATCGTCGTCATCTTTATACAGCAGCGATACAGCGACTCACCTATCAAAAGCTCTTTGAAATATTGCAAGAATTGGCAGATATTGAGCGCACAACCAAGCAAGAATATGGTCAAGACGTGTGGGTAAAATTGGCAGACTTATCGGTTAAATTTTGCTTATAAAAAAATCTCGGCGTTAACCGAGATTTTTTATTATTGCGCAATTTTTAAATCTTGATACAGATAATTTCGATAGCTATTCACTAAATCCATATCCTCTGCATCTTCGAGCTTACCTTGGCTTAACTGACGCATAGCGATATTTGCTCGCATAAAGTCATCTTTCGGTGATAAACCTGCCACATCAAGTAATACGCCACCAACAAAGGCTAAATCTAAGAAATCTTGCTGTTGAACAAAGTCAGTCTTACGATTAGTTCTAACCACAAATTGAGTCACATAATCTGGATTCGCAAAGTTACCTTTTTTCGGTGGGAGCTGATTATCAAAAGCGACCTGATGATCACCAAAATAACCGAATACATAAGGTTTTTCACGTGATTTTAAATAATCATTTAAACCTTCAATCGCCTCATTAAGGCTATCAATACGATCAATATAATCGTTCAAGCAAGAAATCGCTTTTCCCCCTAAACGCTTACTCACCAAATTAAAATGGTTTGGCATATTCGTGTTGTAAGGGCCGTGCTCTTTCATCGTAAGCACATAAA
>CABSZQ010000003.1 GCA_902482195.1 uncultured Haemophilus sp. | reverse complement strand
CTTTTGAACAAACTTGCCCTATTGGCATGACATTGTTTGAACAATATGAATCGTTACTAAAAGTGCGGTCAGAAAATAAAGCGGATTTTGAGCAACTCATTCTCCAAACGCAAAAACAAGCAAAAGCATTACGCTTAGCCTTAGAGAAAGGGCGTGATCGTTTGTTAGAATTAAATTCTAATGGTGGTGAAAAGGCACAACGACTTGCGGCAGAAATCGCTCAAACTGATAATTCACCACAATTAGTCGATTTTGCACTGAATTTATTTGATATTATTGGTGTAGAACAAGATGATTTAGGTGAAAACAGCATTGTCATCACGCCAACGGGCACCATGCTTGTTCCTGATTTCCCAGGACTAAAAGAAGAAGGTGTTACAGTAACCTTTGACCGACAACTTGCCCTTGCTCGTGAGGAATTAGAATTTCTTACCTGGGATCATCCAATGATACGTCAAGGCATTGATTTAATCGCTTCTAGTGACATTGGCAAAGCGTCGATGGCATTATTAGTTAATAAACAGCTACCTGCAGGCACTCTTTTGGTTGAATTGATTTATGTGATTGAAAGCCAATCACCAAAAGGTTTGCAACTAAATCGTTTTCTTCCGCCTACACCTGTTCGATTATTACTGGATAGCAAAGGAAACAATCTTGCCGAACAAGTCAACTTTAATACGTTGCAAAATAAACTTAAGCCGCTAAGCAAAGACATTGCGAATAAAATGGTCAAAATGGCTCGTCCAAATATTGAGCAATTAATAAAAATAGGCGATCAAAAAATGACTGAAATCGCACAAGCTAAAATTCAAGAAGCCAGTAGATTGGCAGATCAAACATTGAGCGCTGAGCTCAATAGACTTATAGCCTTGAAAGCAGTAAATAAAAATATTCGCCAAGCGGAAATTAATGTATTAGAAAAACAACGTGTGCTTTCTCTGGAAGAGTTAAGTAAAGCAAGTTGGCGGTTAGATAGCCTTCGGGTAATAATGACAAACAAGGAATAATATGGCACTTATTGAATACCATCCCCCTTTAGAACCGTATTTAGATATTATCTATCAAGATAATCATATCTGCGTGGTAAATAAACCAAGCGGTTTACTTTCAGTTCCTGGCAATCAACCTGAATACTACGACAGTGCAATGAGTCGGGTAAAAGAGAAATTTGGATTTTGTGAACCTGCACATCGTTTAGATATGGCCACAAGTGGGATTATTCTATTTGCATTAAGTAAAGCAGCAGATAAAGAGTTGAAACGTCAATTTCGTGAACGTGAGCCAAAGAAATATTATCAAGCTTTAGTATGGGGACACTTAGAACGAGATAATGGGGAAATTAATCTTCCTATGATTTGTGATTGGGAAAATCGCCCGCGTCAACGCATTGATTTTGTATTTGGTAAAAGAGCAGTCACGTTTTATGAAGTTCTAGAAAGATTACCGACTAACTGCACTCGAGTTAAACTGACACCAATCACAGGACGTTCACATCAACTACGTTTACATACACTCGCACTAGGACATCCTATTTTAGGTGACAAGTTTTATTCTCACCCACAAGCTAAAGCGATGTCACCTCGCCTATGCTTACATGCAGAAGAACTTACGATTACGCACCCCATCACAGGTGAAAAAATGACATTCAGAGCTAAAGCTGAATTTTAGGAAAACAAGATATAAAAAAGGCTCACATCAGTGAGCCTTTTTATTTTATAACAAATTATTATTCCGCTGCTGCTTCTGCAACTTCTGGACGATCAACTAACTCAATGTATGCCATTGGAGCGTTGTCACCTGCACGGAAACCACATTTTAAGATACGGGTGTAACCACCTGCACGTTGAGCAAAACGTGGACCTAATTCATTGAATAATTTCGCAACAGTTTCGATGTTACGAGTACGAGCGAATGCTAAACGACGGTTTGCAACGCTATCTTCTTTTGCTAATGTAATTAACGGTTCAACTACACGACGTAATTCTTTAGCTTTTGGTAAAGTAGTCTTGATGATTTCATGACTAACTAAAGCACTTGCTAAGTTACGGAACATCGCTTGGCGATGGCTGCTATTACGGTTTAGTTGACGACCACTCTTACGATGGCGCATGATCTTATCCTTCTCAGAAAAATCTTAACCTATGACCAAACTAGTCTTCAGCAATACTTGCTGGTGGCCAATTCTCAAGGCGCATACCAAGTGACAAGCCACGTGAAGCGAGAACGTCTTTAATTTCAGTAAGCGATTTCTTACCAAGATTAGGCGTTTTTAATAACTCAACTTCTGTACGTTGCACTAAGTCACCGATATAGTGAATTGTTTCTGCTTTCAAACAGTTAGCAGAACGAACTGTCAACTCTAAGTCATCAACAGGACGTAATAAAATCGGATCGAATTCCGGTTTTTCTTCCTTGACTTCAGGTTGACGAACATCACGCAAATCAACGAATGCATCGAGTTGCTCTGCTAAAATTGTTGCTGCACGACGAATTGCTTCTTCCGGATCAATAGTCCCGTTAGTTTCTAACTCGATAACTAGTTTATCTAAGTCAGTACGTTGTTCAACACGTGCTGCTTCAACATTGTAAGCAATACGGTCAACTGGGCTATAACAAGCATCCACTAATAAACGACCGATTGGACGATCTTCATTTTGTGAATGAGTACGAGCAGATGCAGGTACATAACCTCTACCACGTTGAACACGAATACGCATATTAATAGATGCATTTTCGTCTGTTAAGTGACAGATTACATGTGATGGATTAACAATCTCAACATCACCATCATGGGTGATATCAGCTGCAACAACAGGGCCAATTCCAGATTTATTTAATGTCAGAATAACATCATCTTTATTCTGTACTTTAACCGCTAGACCTTTAAGGTTTAAAAGAACTTCAAGAATATCTTCCTGAACACCTTCTTTACTACTATATTCATGCAGTACGCCATCAATTTCTACTTCAGTTACAGCACAACCTGGCATTGAAGACAGAAGGATACGACGTAATGCATTCCCTAGAGTATGACCAAAGCCACGCTCTAACGGTTCTAAGATCACCTTAGCATGAGTAGAGCTAATTTGCTCAATATCTACTAAGCGTGGCTTTAAAAATTCTGTAACAGAACCCTGCATTTTATCCTCTCTTTGCTTTTAAGCTTAACTATTATTTAGAGTAAAGCTCAACGATCAGATGTTCGTTAATGTCTGCTGATAAATCAGAACGTTCAGGAACACGTTTGAACACACCTTCCATTTTTGCAGAATCAACTTCTAACCAAGTTGGTTTTTCTCTTTGTTCTGCTAATTCTAATGATGCTTTAATACGTGCTTGTTTTTTAGATTTCTCACGAACAGCAACAACATCATTTACAGAAACTTGGAAAGATGGGATATTTACAACACGACCATTTACGACAATCGCTTTGTGGCTCACTAATTGACGAGCTTCTGCGCGAGTTGCAGCAAATCCCATGCGATAAACAACGTTATCCAATCTACCTTCTAATAATACTAGTAAGTTTTCACCAGTATTACCTTTTAAACGGTTTGCTTCTTTATAGTAGTTACGGAATTGACGTTCTAAAATACCATAGATACGACGAACTTTTTGTTTTTCACGTAATTGACTACCATAGTCAGACAAACGCGGTTTACGAGCACCGTGTTGACCTGGTGCTGTATCAATTTTACATTTTGAATCAATCGCACGCACACCTGATTTAAGGAATAAATCAGTGCCTTCACGACGGCTGAGCTTGAGTTTAGGGCCCAAATATCTTGCCATTTTCTTTCTCCAACTATCCTATTACGCCATTAAACACGACGTTTTTTCGGTGGACGACAACCGTTATGAGGGATCGGAGTCACATCAGTGATGTTCGTGATACGGAAACCCGCTGCATTTAATGCACGGATTGTTGATTCACGACCCGGACCCGGACCTTTAACCATAACTTCCAAGTTCTTTAAGCCGAATTCTTTAACGATTTCAGCACAACGTTCTGCAGCAACTTGTGCAGCGAACGGGGTAGATTTACGAGAACCACGGAAACCTGAACCACCTGCTGTAGCCCAAGCTAAAGCATTACCTTGACGGTCAGTAATGGTAACGATTGTGTTATTGAAAGATGCGTGAATGTGTGCTACGCCATCTACAACTTGTTTTTTTACACGTTTACGTGCACGAACTGGTGTTTTAGCCATTCTTTATTTACCCCGACTATTTTTTGATCGGCTTACGTGGACCCTTACGGGTACGCGCATTAGTTTTAGTACGTTGACCACGTACCGGTAAACTACGACGATGACGTAAACCACGGTAACAACCTAAGTCTAAAAGACGTTTGATGTTTAGTGTTACTTCACGACGTAAGTCACCTTCAACGGTAAATTTACCAACTTCGTCACGCAGTTTGTCAATCTGCTCTTCAGACAATTCGCTGATCTTAACATCTTCAGCAATACCCGCTGCAGCACAAATGCTTTTAGAACGAGTTTTACCGATACCGTAAATTGCAGTTAAAGCGATTACAGCGTGTTTGTGATCAGGAATGTTAATGCCTGCAATACGGGCCACTATGCACTCCTATTATTTTAACTAATTTGGTATTCTGATCTTGAAAAGCCCGTTTTCAGGATACTCAAACAGAATACCAAGGACATAAATGAGTTGAGTAGTATAACTACTCAACCGGTTCTTTGCAAGAAGAAATGTTAATTAACCTTGACGTTGTTTATGTTTAGGGTCGCTGCATAATACGCGAACAACACCTTCACGTTTAACAATTTTACAGTTACGACACATCTTCTTAACGGAAGCACGAACTTTCATTGCTTATCCTTTTTACTTAAATGAACAATTACTGTCCAAAACCTTTAAGGTTTGCTTTTTTTAACGCAGATTCATATTGAGACGACATTAAGTGACTCTGAACTTGCACGATAAAATCCATAATTACAACAACAACGATTAATAAGGAAGTACCACCGAAGTAGAATTTAACATCCCATGCTGATGTCATAATATAAGGGACTAAACATACGAACGTTACATAAAGACCGCCAATTAATGTTAAGCGAGTCATTACTTTATCAATGTAACGAGATGTTTGTTCACCTGGTCTAATTCCTGGGATAAATGCACCAGATTTTTTTAGATTATCTGCTGTATCACGTGGATTATATTGCATTGCAGTATAGAAGAAACTGAAGAAAATAATCGCTACCGCATAAACAAGGAGATATAAAGGTTGGCCCGGATTCAACAACATTGATAAGTCATTTAACCACTCAAACTTATCATTCTGACCAAACCATTGTGTCAATGTAGCAGGGAATAAAATAATGCTTGAAGCAAAAATTGCTGGCATTACGTTTGCCATATTAACTTTTAATGGTAAGTGAGTTGAATGACCACCTAAAATTTGACGTCCTTGTTGACGCTTAGCATATTCAACACGAATTCTACGTTGTCCACGTTCTACGAAGACAACAAAATAAGTTACTGCAAAAACAATAGCAGCGATTAGTAGAAGAACTAAAGGATGCATTTGTCCTTGACGAGCTTGCTCAACTGTTTCGATGATTGCATGCGGCAATCCTGCAACAATACCACCAAAAACAAGAATTGAGATACCGTTACCAATACCTCTTTCAGTAATTTGCTCACCTAACCACATTAAGAACATGGTTCCGGTTACAAGACTCACTACTGCAGTGAAGTAAAAGGTAAAACCGATATTTGGCACTAATTGTGGCAACATATTCGGTAAACCGGTAGAAATTGCGATAGCTTGGATAGTAGCAAAAACCACCGTTGCATAACGAGTATACTTGGTGATCTTTCTTTGTCCTGCTGCGCCTTCTTTTTTCAATTCTGCTAAAGCAGGTGAAACCGTAGCAAGCAATTGCATCACGATAGATGCCGAGATATACGGCATAATACCTAATGCTAAAATTGATGCTCGGCTCAATGCACCACCAGAGAACATGTTTAACATATCAATGATGGTGCCTTTTTGTTGTTCAACTAATTGAGCTAGCACGGCGGCATCAATACCAGGAAGCGGAATAAAAGAACCAATACGATAAACGATAAGTGCACCTAATACAAAAAGCAATCTGCTTTTTAGTTCACCAGTACCACTATTAGTACTTCTGCTTTGATAACCTGGTTGTTTAGCCATTTGCTAATTATTCCTCAACTGAACCGCCAGCAGCTTCGATTGCTGCTTTTGCACCTTTAGTTACACGTAAACCACGTACAGTAACTGCAGACTTCACTTCACCAGCTAAGATAACTTTAGCGAATTGAATATCTTTAGTTAAAATGTTTGCAGCTTTTAATGCTTCTAAAGTGACAACATTCCCTTCAACTTTTGTTAATTCGTTTAAACGAACTTCAGCGGTTACAGCTGATTTCATTGAAGTGAAACCAAATTTTGGTAAACGACGGTATAATGGCATTTGGCCACCCTCGAAACCACGACGAACACCGCCGCCAGTACGAGATTTTTGACCTTTATGACCACGACCACCAGTTTTTCCTAAACCTGAACCAATACCACGACCAAGGCGTTTTGCGCTGTGCTTAGCACCTTCAGCCGGAGATAGAGTATTTAAACGCATTCTCTTACTCCTCCACTTTAACCATGTATGAAACTTGGTTAATCATACCACGTACTGCCGGAGTATCGATTAACTCAACAGTATGGTGCATATGGCGAAGACCAAGACCACGCAAGGTAGCTTTGTGCTTCGGTAAACGAGCAATTGAGCTACGAACTTGAGTTACTTTAATAGTTTTAGCCATTATCAATTACCCCAAAATTTCATCAACGGTTTTGCCACGTTTAGCAGCAACCATTTCTGGTGATTTCATATTTGCTAATGCATCAATAGTTGCACGAACAACGTTGATTGGGTTGGTTGAACCATACGCTTTAGAAAGAACGTTACGTACACCAGCAACTTCTAACACTGAACGCATTGCACCACCAGCGATGATACCTGTACCTTCGCTAGCTGGTTGCATAAATACGCGAGAACCAGTGTGAACACCTTTAACTGGGTGTTGTAATGTACCGTCATTTAAAGCGACATTAATCATATTGCGACGTGCTTTTTCCATCGCTTTTTGGATCGCTGCCGGAACTTCACGAGCTTTACCATAACCAAAACCTACGCGACCGTTACCATCGCCTACTACTGTTAAAGCAGTAAAGCTCATAATACGACCACCTTTTACAGTTTTTGATACACGGTTTACTGCGATTAGCTTCTCTTGCAGTTCACCAGCTTGTTTTTCGATGTTTGACATCTCAATTTACCTCATTAGAACTGTAGACCAGCTTCACGTGCAGCGTCCGCTAAAGTTTGGACACGACCATGATATTTAAAACCGGAACGGTCAAAAGCAACGTCTTTAACGCCTTTTGCTAATGCGCGCTCAGCAACAAGTTTACCTACTACTGCTGCGGCATCTTTATTACCGGTATATTTAACTTGCTCACGAATTGCTTTTTCAACAGTTGAAGCAGCGGCAAGCACTTCTGAACCGTTTGGTGCAATAACTTGTGCGTAGATATGACGCGGAGTACGGTGAATAACTAGACGAGTTACACCTTGCTCTCTCATCATATGACGTGCACGAGCTGCACGACGGATACGAGCTGATTTCTTATCCATAGTGTTACCTTAATTATTTCTTCTTAGCCTCTTTCATACGTACTACTTCATCAGAGTAACGTACACCTTTACCTTTATAAGGTTCAGGACGGCGATAAGCACGAATATCTGCTGCAACTTGACCAATTAACTGCTTGTCTGCACCTTTTAAAACGATTTCTGTTTGTGAAGGGCATTCTGCAGTAATACCTGCTGGTAAAGTGTGCTCCACAGGGTGAGAGAAACCTAAGCTTAATGCAACTACGTTGCCTTTAACTTGAACTCTGTAACCAACACCCACTAGTTGTAATTTCTTAGTGAAGCCTTCAGTAACACCGATAACCATTGCATTAACTAATGCACGAGCTGTACCCGATTGAGCATTCGCTTCAACAAAACCTTCACGTGGAGTGAAAGTAAATTGACCATTATCTTGTTTAACTTCAACTGAGTGATGAATTGTGCGAGATAACTCGCCATTTTTTCCTTTTACTGTTAATAGCTGACCGTCGAGTTTAACTTCAACGCCGGCAGGAATATTAACAGGTGCCTTTGCAACACGAGACATTTTCCTACCCCTCTATTAAGCTACGTAACAGATGATCTCACCGCCTAAGCCCGCTTGACGAGCTGCACGGTCAGTCATAACACCTTTAGATGTAGAAATTACAGCAACACCTAAACCACCCATAACTTTTGGTAATTCGTCTTTACGTTTGTAAATACGAAGACCAGGACGGCTTACACGTTGGATGCTTTCTACAACCGGTTTGCCTTGGAAATATTTTAAAGTAATTTCCAATTCAGGTTTTGCACCTTCTAAAACTTTAACGCTTTCGATATAACCTTCAGCAGCTAATACGTTGGCAATTGCCACTTTTAGCTTGGAAGAAGGCATATTGATTGCAACTTTGTTCGCAGCTTGACCATTACGAATACGGGTCAACATATCTGCGATTGGATCTTGCATACTCATTGTACTTTTTCTCCGATTCCAAAATAAAGTGGTATATTACCAGCTCGCTTTTCTAAGGCCTGGGATCTCGCCACGCATAGCAGCTTCACGAACCTTAATACGGCTTAAACCAAACTTACGTAAAACGCCGTGAGGACGTCCAGTTTGGCGGCAACGGTTACGTTGACGACTAGGGCTAGAATCACGTGGTAAAGTTTGTAATTTTAACACTGCATTCCAACGATCTTCGTCAGAGGCATTGACATCAGAAATGATTTTCTTTAATTCTGCGCGTTTAGCGAAGAATTTTTCAGCCAATTTAACGCGTTTTACATCGCGTGCTTTCATTGATTGTTTTGCCATTATAACCTGCCTTATTTACGGAATGGGAAATTAAAGGCAGCAAGTAGTGCTTGACCTTCTTCATCATTCTTAGCAGTAGTTGTGATAGTGATATCTAAACCACGTACACGATCTACTTTATCGTAATCGATTTCAGGGAAGATGATTTGTTCACGCACACCCATGCTGTAGTTACCACGACCATCAAATGATTTCGCGCTTAAACCGCGGAAGTCACGAATACGTGGAACAGCAATTGTAATTAAACGTTCAAAGAACTCCCACATACGCTCACCGCGTAGTGTTACTTTACAACCGATTGGATATCCCTGACGGATTTTAAAGCCAGCAACAGATTTACGAGCTTTAGTTACTAAAGGTTTTTGACCGCTAATTGCTGCTAAGTCCGCTACTGCGTTGTCTAGCAATTTCTTATCGGTCAATGCTTCACCCACACCCATATTCAGGGTAATCTTTTCGATTCGTGGGACTTGCATGACAGATTTGTAGCCGAATTTATTTTTTAACTCGTTTACTACTTGATCTCTGTAGTAATCATGCAGTTTCGCCATCGCATTACTCCAGTTTGTTAGATAATTTCATTGTTAGATTTGAAGAAACGTACTTTTTTGCCGTCTTCGAATCTAAAACCTACACGGTCAGCTTTGTTTGTTTTTGGATTGAAAATCGCAACGTTAGAAGCATCGATAGCCGCTTCTTTTTTCACTAAACCACCAGCTTGTCCTAAAGCAGGAACTGGTTTTTCATGTTTAGTGATGATGTTGATACCTTCAACAAACACTTTACCATTTGGTAACACTTTAGTTACCTTGCCACGCTTGCCTTTGTCTTTACCGGCAAGTACGATTACTTCATCGTTTTGACGAATTTTTGCAGCCATTTCTCACTTCTCCTTACAGTACTTCTGGTGCCAAAGAAATGATCTTCATGAATTTCTCAGAACGAAGTTCACGAGTCACCGGTCCAAAAATACGAGTACCGATTGGTTGCTCTGTGTTATTGTTTAAAATTACACAAGCGTTACCATCGAAGCGAATGACTGATCCGTCTGGGCGACGAACACCCTTCTTGGTGCGCACAACAACTGCTTTTAATACATCACCTTTTTTAACTTTACCGCGTGGAATTGCTTCTTTCACAGTAACTTTGATGATATCACCAATAGCAGCATAACGACGGTGCGATCCACCTAGAACCTTGATACACATTACGCTGCGAGCACCAGAGTTATCGGCAACATCCAGCATAGTCTGTTCTTGGATCATATTTTATGCTCCGTTAAGTTAATAATACACCCTTGCGGGACGAACCTATCCATGCCTTATAAAGATATATGGCGGATAGGTGGCGGAGTTTACCAAAATCAAGCTAGAAACGCAATCAAAATTTTACGCTTAAATTAGTACATTTAAAGTGCGGTCAAATTTTCATGACTTTTAGCAAGTCTTGGAAAGAAAAAAGCCAACGGTATAAACCATTGGCTTTTATTTTTTAACTTGTTAATTAAGCAATAACTGCTTTCTCAACAACACGAACTAAAGTCCAAGATTTGGTTTTAGAGAGAGGACGACATTCGCGAATCTCTACTACATCACCTAATTTGGCTTCGTTGTTCTCATCGTGTACGTGTAATTTAGTTGTACGACGGATAAATTTACCGTATAACGGATGTTTTACCTTACGTTCAATAGCAACAACGAAAGATTTTTCCATTTTGTCGCTAACAACTTTACCTTGTACGCTACGAATTTTATCAGTCATTACTCACCCGCCTTCTCAGTTAAAATGGTTTTAACACGTGCGATATCACGACGCACTTGTTTAGCCTGATGGGTTTGTTGAAGCTGACCGGTGGCTGTTTGCATACGCAATTTGAATTGTTCACCTAAAAGGTTTACTAATTCATCATTCAGCTCTTCAACACTTTTTGTACGTAAATCTTGAGCTTTCATTACATCACCGTCTTAGTTACGAAGGTAGTCTTGATTGGCAATTTAGCAGCTGCTAATGCAAATGCTTGTCTTGCGATCTCTTCTGACACACCATCCATTTCATAAAGTACTTTACCCGGTTGGATTAAGGCTACCCAGTACTCAACGTTACCTTTACCTTTACCCATACGGACTTCTAATGGTTTTTCAGTAATTGGTTTATCTGGGAAGACACGGATCCAGATTTTACCTTGACGTTTAACTGCACGTGTCATTGCACGACGAGCCGCTTCAATTTGACGAGCGGTTAAACGACCACGACCAACTGCTTTTAACCCGAATGTACCGAAGCTAACTTCAGTACCACCCGCGATACCACGGTTACGGCCTTTGTGAACTTTACGGAATTTTGTACGTTTTGGTTGCAACATTTAGCGTTTCTCCTTACTTACGACCTTTGCCACGCGGAGCCTTTTTAGGCTTGTCGGCAGGTTGTTGTTCTGATTGCGCAACTGCAGCCATTCCACCCAAAATTTCACCTTTGAAGATCCATACTTTAACGCCGATTACGCCGTATGTAGTATGAGCTTCTGCAGTGTTATAATCGATGTCCGCACGAAGAGTATGTAGAGGTACACGACCTTCACGATACCATTCAGAACGTGCGATTTCTGCACCACCTAAACGACCGCTAACTTCAACTTTGATACCTTTAGCACCTAAACGCATTGCGCTTTGTACCGCACGTTTCATAGCACGACGGAACATTACACGACGTTCTAATTGAGAAGCGATGCTGTCTGCAACTAATTTTGCATCTAATTCCGGTTTTTTCACTTCAGCAATGTTGATTTGAGCCGGAACGCCAGCAATTTGAGATACTGCGTTACGTAATTTTTCAACATCTTCACCTTTTTTACCGATAACGATACCAGGGCGAGCTGTGTGAATTGTTACACGAATACTTTTCGCTGGACGCTCAATAGTAATACGTGAAACCGAAGCGTTTGCTAATTCTTTAGTTAAGAATTTGCGTACTTTGAAGTCACCGTCAAGATTGTCGGCGAAATCTTGTGTATTCGCGAACCAAGTAGAGTTCCAAGGTTTTACAATACCTAGGCGAATACCATTTGGATTTACTTTTTGACCCATTGCTATTCCTCTACTTATTAACGATCTGACACAACCACAGTAATGTGGCTAGTACGTTTTAAAATACGATCTGCACGACCTTTAGCACGTGGCATAACACGTTTCATGCTAGGACCTTCGTCAACGAAGATTTTAGCAACTTTAAGATCATCGATATCTGCACCATCATTATGCTCTGCGTTAGCAATAGCAGACTCTAATACTTTTTTCACTAAAGCCGCAGCTTTTTTGTTAGTAAAAGTTAAGATTTCTAATGCTTGCGCAACTTTTTTACCACGAATTAAATCGGCAACTAAGCGAGCTTTTTGGGCAGAAGTGCGAGCGTAACGATGTTTTGCGATAGTTTCCATCTATTTACCTCTTATTTCTTAGCTTTCTTATCTGCCGCGTGACCGCGGTATGTACGAGTCGGTGCAAATTCACCTAATTTATGGCCGATCATTTCATCAGATACATAAACAGGAACGTGCTGACGACCATTATGGACTGCGATGGTCAATCCGATCATTGAAGGAATGATCATTGAACGACGGGACCAAGTTTTGATTGGTTTTTTATCCCCGCTTTCCACCGCCTTCTCTACCTTCTTCAACAAGTGTAGGTCAAGGAAAGGACCTTTCTTGAGAGAACGTGGCATGGCTTATCCTCTTATTAATTTAAATTATTTGCCACGACGACGTACGATGAATTTATCAGTACGTTTGTTGTGACGAGTTTTCTTACCTTTAGTTTGAACGCCCCAAGGAGTTACTGGGTGTTTACCAAAGTTACGACCTTCACCACCACCGTGTGGGTGATCTACTGGGTTCATTGCAGTACCACGAACTGTAGGGCGAATGCCTCTCCAGCGGTTAGCACCAGCTTTACCCAATACGCGAAGCATATGTTCTGAGTTACCAACTTCACCGATTGTAGCAACACATTCAGCTAATACTTTACGCATTTCGCCTGAACGTAAACGTAAAGTTACGTAGTTGCCTTCACGAGCGATGATTTGTACATAAGCACCAGCAGAACGAGCGATTTGACCGCCCTTACCTGGTTTTAATTCAACGTTATGTACTGTTGAACCAACTGGGATATTACGCATTGGTAATGAGTTACCCACTTTAATTGGTGAGTTAACGCCAGATTGGATTTGATCGCCAACTGACAAACCTTTAGGTGCTAAGATATAACGGCGTTCACCATCTTTATAAAGCACTAAAGCAATGTTAGCTGAACGGTTTGGATCATATTCTAAACGTTCAACAACCGCTGGGATATCTAACTTGTTACGTTTGAAATCGATTAAACGGTAATGTTGTTTATGACCACCACCGATGTGGCGAGTGGTAATACGACCATAATTGTTACGACCACCAGTTTTAGATTTAGTATCTAGAAGAGGAGCGTAAGGTTTACCCTTGTGTAATTCAGGGTTCACGATTTTAACAACGTGACGACGACCAGCGGAGGTCGGCTTACATTTAACGATAGCCATTCTCTAATTTCCTCCGATTACTCTGCACTGTCCACGAAGTCCAAGTTTTGGCCTTCGGCTAAAGTTACATAAGCTTTTTTCCAGTCGCTGCGACGACCCATTTTGTTACCACGGCGTTTAGTTTTACCTTTAACAACCACAGTACGAACTGAGTCAACTTTTACTTCAAATAATTGAGCAACAGCAGCAGCAATTTCAGCTTTGTTCGCATCTAAAGCAACTTTAAGTACAACAGTGTTAGATTTTTCAGCATTGTTAGTTGCTTTTTCAGAGATGTGCGGTGCACGTAGCACGCTTAGCAAACGTTCTTGACTCATGCTAGGATCTCCTCAATTTGTTTCACAGCGTCAACAGTAACAATCACTTTATCGAAAGCGATTAAGCTAACTGGATCGATACCTTGAACATCACGTACATCAACTTTATATAAGTTACGTGCCGCTAAGAATAGATTTTCATCTAAGCTTGCTGTGATAATTAACGCATCTTCAACTGCTAAATCTTTTAATTTTTGTACTAAAACTTTAGTTTTTGGTGCATCTAATTCGAATTTTTCAACCACAACCAAACGGTCTTGACGAACTAATTCAGAAAGAATGCTTTTGATAGCACCACGGTACATTTTCTTGTTCACTTTTTGGCTGTGATCTTGTGGTTTAGCCGCGAAGGTTGTACCACCAGAACGCCAGATTGGTGATTTGATATCACCAGAACGAGCACGACCTGTACCTTTTTGACGCCAAGGTTTTTTACCTGAACCAGACACTTCAGCACGAGTTTTTTGCGCACGAGTACCTTGACGAGCACCTGCTGCATAAGCAACAACAACTTGGTGAATCAAAGCTTCGTTAAACTCACGTCCGAAGGTAGTTTCAGAAACAGTTAGTGCATTTGCACCTACAACTTGTAATTCCATCTCTATCTCCTAGACTTATGCTTTAACTGCCGGCTTAACGATAACATCGCCATTGATAGCACCAGGTACAGAACCTTTTACTAATAGCAATTTACGCTCAGCATCTACACGAACAACTTCAAGTGATTGAACGGTTACACGCTCAGCACCTAAATGTCCTGCCATTTTTTTACCTTTAAACACACGACCTGGAGTTTGGTTTTGACCAATAGAACCAAGTACACGATGTGATAAAGAGTTACCATGTGTAGCATCTTGAGTACGGAAGTTCCAACGTTTAACACCACCTTGGAAACCTTTACCTTTAGAAGTACCAGTAACATCTACTTTTTTAACATCTGCAAAGATGTCAACATTGATTTCTTGACCTAAAGTGAATTCTTCACCTTCAGTACGAAATTCCCATAAACCGCGACCAGCTTCAACACCTGCTTTCACGAAATGGCCTGCTTCAGGTTTAGTTACACGATTCGCTTTTTTAGAACCAGTAGTAACTTGAACTGCAGTATAGCCATCGTTTTCAAGAGTTTTAACTTGAGTTACGCGGTTGGCTTCGATTTCGATAACGGTAACTGGTACTGAAACACCGTCTTCATTGAAGATACGGGTCATACCAACTTTACGACCGACTAAACCAATCATTGTAATAACCTCTTAATTAACCTAGGCTGATCTGCACGTCCACGCCGGCAGCCAAATCTAAACGCATTAATGCATCAACAGTTTTTTCTGTTGGCTCTACGATATCTACTAAACGTTTGTGTGTACGAATTTCGTATTGATCACGCGCGTCTTTGTTCACGTGTGGAGAAATCAACACGGTGAAACGCTCTTTACGAGTTGGTAAAGGGATTGGACCACGAACTTGTGCACCAGTACGTTTAGCTGTTTCTACGATCTCCGCAGTAGATTGATCGATCAAACGGTGATCGAAAGCTTTTAAGCGGATACGGATTCTTTGGTTCTGCATTAGACCAGAGCTCCAATAAAATTTAGCTAATAAAAAACTAACACCAATCACAATTCTAACTTCAAAATAGAAAAGGAGGTGTAAGTTACCTGTTATATAGTCTCCAAATCGGAAACATTGTTAGTATTACATATCGTAATACTCGTTTAATAAATGATTACATTAAACGGCTTTCAATATCTGAAAGCTCGTGGATATTACACAAAAACACCTAATTATGCAAGCTTTTTGTTCAATTAATTTCCACAGACAAAAAAGTGCGGTCATTTTCCCGAATGTTTTTCAGATGAAAACACGACAAAAAATGACCGCACTTTAATATAAATGAAATCTATAGTTTGTTATCTAACATTGCAATATGTCTTGTTGCAGCAATCCAAGCACCAATATAGCCCATAATCAAGCAGCTGACTAATAAGAAGATTAGCTCACCAACGCCTAATCCATTGAGCTCAAATGTCACCGCAAAGATATCCGTCACATACTTCACCGCTGAAGTAAAGTACCCGACAATAAGGCTGCTAAACAGCGCTGCAACCAATCCGCCCAACACTGCATAAATCATGCCTGTATAAAGATAAGGACGAAGAATGAATTGATCTGTCGCACCCAATAGTTTCATTACATCAATGCTTGCTCGGCTACTATATACATCCGAGCGAATACTATTTCCGATAACAAGGAATACCGCAATAGTCATCAAAACCGTGCAGAAAATTGCCACATGCGCAAATAACCACGAAAGTGCGGTCAATTTTTCCATCCAATCGTTATCTAAACGAACTTCTTGCACCCCTTTAATTTTATTTAAATTTGCACGTAACTCAGCTCGTTTTTCTGATTCATTAAATGCTTTAGACGGCTTCACCATCACGACTGCCGGTAATGGATTATCATCTAAAATTTCTAACTCTTCACCAAAACCAGACCAACTTTTAAATTCTTTCAAACTGTCTTGGCGAGAAACATAATTTAAGGATTCTACACCCTCTTGCTGACGAATTTTTTCCACTACCAAGTTAGCATCTTCTTCACTTAAATTTTTATGCAAATAAATCGTCAGTTCACTTTCCGGATAAAATTGAGTTGTCGCTAAGTGTAAATTTTTCCATAACAAATAGCTCACCGTTGGAATCGTGAGAGATACGGCAATCACAAGAATTGTGAGTAATGTACCAAATTTACGTTTTACTAAATCATTCAAAACAGAACGCAAAGTATAAGCAGTTTGCACGCCAAAAGAAGCATCAATACGTCTTGTCATTTTTTATCCTTAATAGCGTAAGTAGCCTTGTTCAAGCACAAGACATGGTTTTGGTTTTTGTTGAATTAAATTGATATCGTGTGTCGCAATTAACACCGTCATGCCTAAACGATTAAATTCTTCAAACAGATTAAAAATCCCTAAAGAAAGTTCATCATCTAAGTTGCCTGTTGGCTCATCCGCTAATAAAAGTTGCGGTTTATGCACAATGGCACGCGCGATATCCACTCGTTGTTGCTCTCCACCTGAAATTTGTGGTGGCATATAATTCGCTTTACTACGTAAGCCCACACGATCTAGCGCAACCAATGCACGTGTATGCGCTTCTTTCGGGTTCATTCCCGCAATAATCAATGGCAATGCCACATTTTCTGCCACACTACGATCCGTTAATAAACGGTAATCTTGGTGAACCATGCCGATTTGACGACGTAAAAATGGGATTTCATACTTAGACAAACGCGTAATATCATGGCCATTAAACCAAATATTACCGGCATTCGCTTTCTCCATACCCATAATCAATTTAAGCAAAGTACTTTTACCCGCGCCAGAATGTCCAACAAGATAAGTCATACTTCCGACAGGAAGATGAAAATTCAAACCTTGCAAAGCCGGCTGAGTCGCACCATGATAAGCTTTAGAGACATTTGAAAATCGAATCACTTTATTATTCCTTTTTATTCTTCATTTTCGTGAACAAACAATGCTTCAATAAATTCTTCTGCATTAAATTCGCGTAAATCTTCAATCTTTTCACCCACACCAATATAACGAATTGGTAAATTAAACTGATCTGCAATGGCGAAGATTACCCCACCTTTTGCTGTTCCGTCTAATTTGGTTAATGTTATGCCTGTTAACCCAACCGCTTCATTAAAGAGTTTGGCTTGGCTAATTGCATTCTGCCCTGTACCCGCATCTAAGGTAAGCATAATTTCGTGCGGTGCCGTTTCATCATATTTTCTCATGACGCGAACAATTTTCTTCAATTCATCCATGAGATTATTTTTATTTTGTAAACGTCCTGCCGTATCCGCAATTAAAATATCAATGTTACGTGCCGCGGCAGATTGCATCGCATCAAAAATTACCGATGCCGAATCTGACCCCGTACTTTGTGCCACAACCGGGATATTGTTACGTTCCCCCCATACTTGGAGTTGTTCTACTGCAGCAGCACGGAAGGTATCCCCTGCCGCTAACATGACTGATTTTCCTTCATTTTGGAATTTGCGAGCCAACTTACCAATTGTGGTTGTTTTACCTACACCGTTTACACC
>CABSZQ010000002.1 GCA_902482195.1 uncultured Haemophilus sp. | reverse complement strand
GTCCATTCTGGATAAGGACGATGTTGCAAGATGAGTTCATCGCCTTGATGAATTTCACCTTCTTCGATCACCCGGACATACCAACCTGTCCAACCTGACTGACGGATCACCTCTCTTGTATTCTCATTCTGAGTATTATGAGATAAACGTTCGCAAGGTTTACGTGGTTGAGACACTTCTAACAGAGTAGAGCCAATTTTGTAACGATCGCCTACGCAAACATTATCTTCATGCAAGCCGGATACCACAAAGTTTTCACCGTAAATCGCGCTACCGTGAAAATCAAACTTTTCACCAAGTAGCTCGTTTAAAGCAGGGAAAGACACATCAGACATAAAAAACAAGGCTTTATCAACACCACCGTGATGGGCTTTTAAGCCTACATCGTTACCTTCTGCACCCAGCGTGTGTACTTTTACCATTGGTACTGGTTTTTTACGAATAGCGCTTTCATATGAGCTACCATCAGGGAACGTTAAGGTTTCTATCAATCCTGTTTTAATAATAAGAATTTTTGCGTTTGACATCTATTTTTCCTGCTTTGAGTTAGTTTTGAGAAATTATACCGTAAAATCACTTAAATTTTGACCGCACTTCGTTTTTTCCTTATTATTCGTTTAAATAAAACCAACAAAACAAAGGAATCTTTATGCAATATTCTCTCGCGCGTACCGAACAAGGTCAAACCCTTGGTATTACCGCAAAAATGGCAAACCGTCATGGCCTGATTGCTGGAGCGACAGGGACGGGGAAAACTGTCACACTACGAAAAATGGCGGAAGCGTTCAGTGATGATGGCGTACCAGTCTTTTTAGTGGATGTAAAAGGCGATTTGTCCGGTTTAGTGAAAGCGGGCACATTCAGTGGCAAAGTAGCGGAACGTATTGAGCAATTTGATTTAGGGGGCGAGAGTTATTTAAATGGCTATCCTGTGTCATTTTGGGATGTATTCGGTGAAACAGGTATCCCGCTTCGCACCACGATTTCTGAAATGGGACCATTATTACTTTCCCGTTTATTAAATTTAAATGCAACCCAAGAAGGCTTATTAAACCTTGTATTCCGTGTGGCAGATGATAAAGGCTTGCTACTCATCGACTTAAAAGATTTACGTGCAATGCTTAAATTTGTGGCAGAGAATGCAAAAACCTTCCAAGTAGAATACGGTAATGTTTCAGCCGCGAGTGTAGGGGCGATTCAACGTGCTTTATTGACCCTTGAAAATGAAGGGGCGACCAATCTTTTTGGTGAGCCGGCATTAAATCTTGAAGATTGGTTACAAACCCGTGATGGTCGTGGTGTGATCAATGTGTTAAATTCTGAAAAATTAATTAATTCCCCAAGAATGTATAGCGCATTCTTGCTTTGGTTGATGTCTGAATTATTTGAGCAATTGCCGGAAGTGGGCGATCCAGATAAACCAAAATTTGTGATGTTCTTCGATGAAGCACACTTACTCTTTGATGGTGCACCGAGTGTGTTGGTGGACAAAGTGGAACAAGTGGTTCGCTTGATTCGTTCTAAAGGGGTGGGGATTTATTTTGTAACCCAAAACCCATTAGATTTACCGGATACCGTGTTAGGCCAATTAGGTAACCGTGTACAACACGCGTTGCGAGCTTTCACTCCACGCGATCAAAAAGCAGTGAAATCTGCAGCGGAAACGTTCCGTTCAAATCCTGCTGTCAATGTGGTGGAAACCATTTCAACTTTAGGTGTAGGCCAAGCATTGATTTCATTCTTAGATGAAAAAGGCATGCCAGCGCCCGTTGAAGTGGCTTATGTTTATCCGCCGAAAAGCCAACTTGCCCCGATTACTGAAGAAGAGCGAGCAGCTTGGGTGAAAGACGATGATCTTTATGCATTCTATAAAGATTACGTGGATAATGAGTCAGCTTTCGAAGTATTAAATGCGCAAGCGGATTTAGCGGCAGTACAACAAAAACAAGCTGAACAAGCGCAGCAAGAGGAAGAAAGCGGTTTATTTGGTAGCTTAAGCCGTATGATTTTTGGAACACAAAAACGCGGAGATAAACTTTCGCCAACAGAACAAATTGTGAATAGCGTGGCAAAATCAGTCGGTCGCAATATTCGTAATGAAGTGACCAAACAAATCATGCGTGGTATTTTAGGCGCATTGAAAAAATAACGAAAATTTGACCGCACTTTGCGGCAAGAATGATAAAAAGGAGATTGTTATGTCTGATGTATTTCACTTAAACCTGACTAAAGCACAACTGAAAGGTGCTACACTCGCTATCGTACCAGGGGATCCTGCACGTAGCGAACGTATTGCTAAAAAACTTGATAACCCGGAGTTTCTTGCAAGTACACGTGAGTTCACTTCTTGGTTAGGCTATTTAAATGGTCAACCGGTGGTAGTGTGTTCAACCGGTATTGGCGGCCCTTCTACGTCTATTTGTGTGGAGGAGCTAGCCCAACTTGGCGTGCGTACATTCTTACGTATTGGCACAACGGGTGCGATTCAACCACATATTAATGTGGGCGATATTCTTATTACAACGGGTGCGGTTCGTCTTGATGGTGCAAGCCGTCATTTTGCGCCAATTGAATATCCAGCAGTGGCAAATTTTGAATGTACTACGGCACTTTTCAATGCAGCTAAAGAAAAAGGCATTGAGCCATTTGTAGGGATTACAGCCTCTTCAGATACGTTCTATCCAGGTCAAGAACGTTATGATACTTATAGCGGCAAAGTGTATCGTGATTACCAAGGCTTGTTAAAACAATGGCAAGATCTCAATGTGATGAACTATGAGATGGAGTCTGCGACGTTATTCACGATGTGTAATGCCCTTGGCTTACGATCAGGTATGGTGGCAGGTGTGATTGTAAACCGTACACAACAAGAAATTCCAAATGAAGCCACCATGAAAGATACGGAAGAAAAAGCAGTATCTGTGGTGGTGGAAGCCGCAAGAAAATTGTTAGCGTAAAACTCAGATAAAAATAACCGCACTTTTTAGAAGTGCGGTTCTTTTTTTAACTGTTTTTTCGAGCAAAAGCTGCGGCTTCTGCGACTAATTGGTCATCAGGTCGAACCCCAGTGTAGAGCTCAAATTGTTCGACAGCTTGTAGCACAATCACTTCTGCACCAGAAATGGTTTGTTTGCCTTGCTGTTGAGCAAATTGGATAAACGGTGTTTCAGCAGGAATCGCTACTACATCAAAAGCGGTTTGAGCTTGTTGAATAAGATTTTCAGGAAAGGCGAGATCAAATTCTTCTTTTCCACCCTTCATCCCAATTGGCGTAACGTTGACTAAAATGTCTGCCGATTGATTATCTAAAGATGGGATATATTCATAGCCATAAAGTGCGGCTAAATTTTTACCTGTTTTTTCATTTCGAGCAAAAATCTTCAGATGCTCAAGTCCGCTGTTTTTAAAGGCCGCAACGACCGCTTTAGCCATACCACCACTGCCTCGTACAATCACACGACTCTTTTTATCTAATTGATATTCTTTGATAAGTTTAACAATGGCAATATAGTCTGTGTTGTAAGCGCGAAGAAAACCTCGATCATTCACAATGGTATTCACAGACTGAATGGCTTGTGCAGAAGAAGAGATTTCATCTAAAAATGGCATACAGCTTTCTTTAAATGGCATCGAAACAGCACAGCCTCGAATACCAAGTGCACGAATACCTTTGACTGCGCTTTCAATATCTGTGGTGGTAAAGGCTTTATAGATAAAATTAAGCCCTAATTTTTGATACAGATAGTTATGGAATGTTGTGCCAAAATTGCCCGGTCTGCCAGAAAGAGACATGCAAAGTTGGGTGTCTTTGTTAATCATATTTTGGTCTTAAATATTCAAATTTATATCATCATCAATAAAATATTGATTCATTTCAAAAGCTGGTTTTGCCGCTTTGTCTTTGCCGACAATACGAGCAGGCACACCTGCTGCTGTGGCATATTCAGGCACAGGTTGGAGTACAACAGAATTGGCGCCGATTTTGGCATATTTGCCTACTTCGATATTGCCGAGAATTTTTGCGCCCGCCCCAATCATCACACCTTCTCGTACTTTTGGATGGCGATCGCCGGATTCTTTACCTGTACCACCCAGGGTGACACCTTGTAAGATAGACACATCATTTTCAATCACTGAGGTTTCGCCCACGACAATACCGGTAGCATGGTCAAACATAATGCCGTGCCCAATTTTGGCGGCAGGGTGAATATCCACATCGAAAGCCACTGAAATCTGATTTTGTAAATAAAGTGCGAGTGCTTTTCGATTTTGGTTCCACAAATAATGGGTAATGCGATAGCTTTGAATGGCGTGAAAACCTTTTAAATAAAGCAATGGGGTAGACCATAATTCCACGGCAGGATCGCGGTGGCGCACGGCTTTAATATCACAAGCAGCACAATCAATGATATTGGGCTCGGCTTGATAGGCTTCTTCAATAATTTCACGCAGCGAAATTGCGGGCATGATAGGGTTAGCCAGTTTATTCGCTAGTAAATAACTCAAGGCACTGCCAAGATTTTGATGTTTTAAAATGGTGGAATGGAAAAAGCTGGCGAGCATTGGTTCGCATTCTGCTAATTCTTTTGCCTCTTGGCGAATGTGTTGCCATACTTCTAACGTCATTTTTTCTCCTTATTCGCCTTTTCGTTCACGACCCAATAAGCTCAGTGCCACTTCTTGTGCACTTTTACCACAAAAGAGCATTTGGTAAATTTGTTCTGTAATTGGCATTTCCACGCCTTGTCGTTGTGCTAATAAATAGGTTTCTTTGGTGTTATAAAAACCTTCTACCACTTGACCAATTTCATCCATGGCTTGTTGGCTATCGGTACCTTTACCAAGCATTAAACCAAACCGACGATTACGGGATTGGTTATCGGTACAAGTGAGCACTAAATCCCCTAAACCAGACATACCCATAAAGGTTTGCGTATTAGCCCCCATGGATACGCCTAAGCGAGTAATTTCCGCAATCCCACGGGTAATCAATGCTGTTCTGGCATTGGCACCAAATCCCATACCATCTGAAATACCTGCACCAATCGCAATTACGTTTTTAATGGCGCCACCTAATTGAACGCCGATCATATCTTGGTTTACATACACCCGAAAATGCTGACTGCAATGAATCCGAGCTTGAAATTCTAAGGCAAATTTTTCATTACGAGAGGCAAGGGTAATCGCCGTAGGCAAACCTTGAGCCAATTCTTTCGCAAAAGTGGGACCTGAAAGCACTGCTGTCGGAATTCCTTTACCTAAGGTTTCTTCCACTACTTCTTGCAGTAATCGGCCGGTGTTACGTTCTAATCCTTTGGTTGCCCAAATTAAACGATGATCAGGTTTTAAGTGCGGTCGAATTTTTAAGAGAATTTCGCCGAAAGCATGGCTTGGCACCACAATTAAAATGTCTTTTGATTGATCAAGCGCTGTTTTCAAATCTAATTCTAAATGCAAACTTTCTGGAAATTCAATATCAGGCAGAAAACGGCGATTTTGACGTTCCTGTTGCATTTGATGAATGTGATCGGGATTGTGCCCCCAAAGATAGGTTGGAGAGCCATTGCGAGAAAATGAGATAGCGAGTGCTGTTCCATAAGAACCGCAACCAAGAATGGTAATTGGGGATTGGGATGGGGTCATTTCAATCACCTTAAAAATAAAAGGGCAGACGATATCGCCTGCCCTTATTACAATTAATGTTGGGTTTCCTGATTTTCTTCCGCTTCAGCTGCTGCTTGCTGCTTGTTCATGTAATCAATGAACAACGCATCGAAGTTTACCGGAGAAAGGTTTAATGCCGGGAATGTACCACGATTTACTAAGTTAGAAATCAATTCACGTGCATAAGGGAAAAGCATATTTGGGCATTGAGACGTTAAGCAATGTGCCATTTGAACATCTTCTAAACCGCTGATTGTAAATACACCAGCTTGTTTCACTTCACAAATAAACGCCACATCACCAGAATCTTCCATGGTGGTTTCTACGTTGATGTTTAACGTGACTTCGTATAAATCTTCACCAACTTGAACCGCTTCAGTGCTTAAGTCGAAGCCGAGTTTTGGTTTCCATTCTTGGTGGAAAATATGAGGAAGATTTGGTGCTTCAAAAGAAACATCTTTTACATAAATACGTTGAATTTGAAGTACGGCTTCTTGTTGCTCTTCAGCAGCTACTTCAGGTTGTTGATTTTGTTCAGACATAGAGGATCCTTACTTATGTTTTTTTACTAATGGTAAATTTGCGCCCGCCCAAGCAGCTAAACCGTCTTTTAACACATAGACTTTTTCAAAGCCTTGTTTGGTTAAAAGTTCTGCGGACGTAGCAGAGGAAACACCGTTAACATCCACGATGATAAGCGGTTTTTCTTTGTGATGTTCGATTTTGCCTACATTTTGATTTTTAATTTCAGTTGGAAGCAAGTTCACGCTACCAATGATATGACCGCGTTGGAATTCATCGATAGGGCGTAAATCAATCACCACTGCTTCTTCATCGTTCATTAAGCGAACGGCTTCAGGGTTGGTGATGACGTGATATTTTTGTGTCGCACTTTTAAAAAAGGTGAAAAGTGTCATAAAAAGGACAGCAAACCATGCGATCGTTAAAAAAGTGTGTTTTTGAGCAAATTCAATTGCTTGAGGCATAAATTCTTGCATGTTGTTCTCAACTTAATTTTGATAATGAATAAGAGTTTATCTTCAGATGAAATAAGGCTTTAAGTATAACCGTACTTTAGTTATCTTTCAAAAAAATTATCAAGGAAACGCAACGTTGGCGAAAGCTTATACAATCGGATCAATAAAAATGTGATCAGGATCATAAATATACTATCTTTGTGTTTATTCTACGCCTAATTAAGTAGAGAATAGCCGAACTTAGATGATTAAACGTGAAAGGAGACGCACATGAAATTAAAAAAATTAACAGCACTCATGATGCTTGGATTAGGTTTTTCTGTGGCACAAGCTGCAGAATTGCCAAATATTACGATTTTAGCGACTGGCGGCACCATTGCAGGAAGCGGTGAAACCGCCGTTTCTTCTGCTTATAAAGCAGGGCAACTCAATGTTGAAGCGTTAATTGATGCCGTGCCTGAAATTAAGCAACTCGCGAATGTAAAAGGTGAGCAAATTGTGAAGATTGGCTCACAAGATATGAGCGATGATGTGTGGTTAAAATTAGCGAAAGCGATTAATGCACAATGTAAAGAGACTGATGGTTTCGTGATTACTCATGGTACTGATACCATGGAAGAAACCGCTTATTTCTTAGATCTTACCGCGAAATGTGAAAAACCAATTGTATTAGTGGGTGCAATGCGTCCTGCGACAGAAAAAAGTGCGGATGGTCCGTTAAACCTTTATAACGCCGTCGTCGTGGCAACGGATAAAAAATCATCCGGTCGTGGTGTGTTAGTGGCGATGAATGGTGAAGTATTAGGTGCGCGTGATGTAACCAAAATGAGTACCACTGCAGTACAAACATTCCACTCACCAAACTATGGCACATTGGGTTATATCCATAACAGTAAAGTGGATTACGAACGTTCACCTGAAAGTAAACATACTGTGAACACACCATTTAACGTAGATAAATTAGACAGC
This sequence comes from uncultured Haemophilus sp., assembly GCA_902482195.1. Lineage (GTDB taxonomy): Bacteria > Pseudomonadota > Gammaproteobacteria > Enterobacterales > Pasteurellaceae > Haemophilus_D. The sequence goes on along the minus strand of CABSZQ010000002.1, from coordinate 10,572 downwards.
TTGCCGAAAGTAGGCATAGTTTATGCTTATTCTAATGCACCAATTGAGCCGTTAAATTCATTATTGGATGCGGGCTATCAAGGCATTGTTTCTGCAGGTGTGGGTAATGGTAACGTGAATGCAGCCCATTTAGAACGTTTAGAAAAAGCCGCGAAAGATGGCGTTGTTGTTGTACGTTCATCTCGTGTACCAACGGGTCACACCACACGTGATGCTGAAGTGGATGATTCTAAATATGGTTTTGTGGCTTCAGGCACATTGAATCCGCAAAAAGCACGTGTGTTATTGCAATTAGCCTTAACACAAACAAAAGATCCAAAAGTGATTCAACAATACTTTGAGGATTTCTAAGAAAGCCATTGAAAGTGCGGTCAGAATTTGAATCAAATTTTAACCGCACTTTCGGATAAAATAGGCTAATCCAAGTAATAAATATAGATAATGCACGAGTTTGTTGTTAATATATGTTCTGGAATTATTTTAAAAATTAATATGGAGAAAATATTATGATTTGGGCTCAACTTTTAGTCGTCCTACTCTTTATTTACCTAGGGGCTAGATTAGGCGGTATTGGTATCGGTTTCATGGGTGGTATGGGTGTTGTGGCACTTTCACTGCTTGGCTTAAAACCGGGTGCAATTCCGTTTGATGTAATTTCAGTTATCATGTCTGTAATCATGGCAATTGCGGCAATGCAAGTTGCGGGTGGTATGGATTTCTTAGTAAAAGTAGCTGAAAAAATTCTACGTAAAAATCCAAAATACATTACCTTCCTTGCGCCAACGGTAACTTACTTTATGACTGTACTTGCAGGTACTGGTCACACAGCATTCTCAACACTTCCAGTGATTGCTGAAGTAGCAAAAGAACAAGGTATTCGTCCTTCACGTCCACTTTCTATTGCGGTTATCGCTTCACAAATTGCGATTACAGCGTCTCCAATTTCTGCTGCGGTGGTATTCCTTTCTGCTGAATTAGAGAAAAACTTTGGTTTAAGTTACTTACAATTATTAGGTATTTGGATCCCAACTACTTACGCAGCATGTATGATTACTGCGGTGATTTGTAACTTCCTTGGTAAAGATTTGAAAGATGATGAAGTTTACCAAGATCGTCTAGCGAAAGGCTTAATCACTATGCGTGGTGAAATGCAAATTGAGATCAAACCTTATGCAAAACGCTCAGTCGCAATTTTCCTTATCGCGATTTTAGTGGTCATGCTTTATGCAACTGCAATCAGTAAAACAGTTGGTTTAATTCAAAACCCAATTCTTTCTCGTGATAACGCCATTATCTCTTTTATGCTTTCAACTGCAGCTATTATCACTATGGCATGTAAAGTGGATACCGCAAAAATTACCAATGCAGCAACCTTTAAATCAGGTATGTCAGCAGTAATTTGTGTGCTTGGCGTAGCATGGTTAGGTAATACTTTCGTTGAAGGTCATATCGATCAAATCAAAGCGGTATCAGCTGAGTTTTTACAACAATATCCTTGGAGTTTAGCGGTAATCTTGTTCTTCGCAAGTACCTTACTTTACTCACAAGCTGCAACTGCAAAAGCATTATATCCAACTGCAATTTTATTAGGTGTTTCTCCGGAAGCCGCGATTGCAGCATTTGCCGCAGTATCAGCATTATTTATCCTTCCTACTTACCCAACCTTAATTGCGGCAGTAGAAATGGATGACACTGGTTCAACTCGTATCGGTAAATATGTATTCAACCACCCATTCTTAGTGCCGGGTGTGATTGCAATCAGTTTATCTGTATTATTCGGTTTCTTAATGGCGGGTGCAGTTTTATAATCTCCCATTAAGCTAATATAAATGAAAACCATCTTGTCTGCGGATAAGATGGTTTTTTAATGGGGAACTTCTTCTCGCTGTGATACTCTAAAGGGCAACCTATTTTTATATATAAGGACAACCAATGAAGTTATTTAAAATCCTTTTTGCTGCATTAATTGCTTATGTGCCAACAGCATGGTCTGCGGTAGATTATAATATTAAATACAGTTCCAATTATTTAATGCCGGCATATGTACATTTTAAAGCTGATGGTTCACAGTATTCAGTCAATGCGAAAATTAATATTCCGTTGTACAACATTGTGTTTACTTCTCGTGGTTCACAAAACGCGAGTCAATTTAAAATGGTGAATTATCAAGATGTGCGTAATGGTAAGACTTATGCCATTTCTAAAATTTCGCCAACAACAATTGAATACGGTAAAGTGAAAAATGGGTTAGAAACTGAGCCGTTAAAATTACCAACTTTTGATTTATTCACCATGGCATTTCAATTGAGTTATTACGATAAATTGCCAACCAGTTTCCAAATTACAAATGGTAAAAAACTTTACCCAATGGAAAATGTGAATGTGAAGAAAGTAGAAAAACAGATCCAATATAACAAGCAAACTGTCACGGAAATTACCTATTCATTTAAAACCGGTAACAAAGACATTATGGTGAAGAAATTCTCAGGTGAACAATTTCCACGTTATATCAAATACACCAGAGATGGTGATGATTATGAGTTAGAGTTTGATGAGTTTGTTAAATAACATCAGATGAGAAAAAGAAGCCACGCAAGACTGCGTGGCTTTTTATTTTATTGCTTATTGCGCATACATAAATACTTGAGCGAGGAGGAGTATCGATGAGATAACAAACTGACAGCCTACGATTGGCATGACAAATTTCAACCATTTGTTGAATGGAATACCAAGCATTTGTAGCGTGACAAGGACTAATCCTGTCGGTGCGAGGAACAACATAATATATTGTCCCCAGTTGTAAGCCGATACAACAATGTCTCTTGGGATGCCAACGGTATCAGCCAGCGGAGCCATAATTGGCATGGCGAGTACGGCAAGACCTGAAGATGAAGGTACAACCAATCCTAAGAATATGAAGACAATGAGCTGACCAATAATAAAGACGCCGCCATTCATTCCACCAACAAGATGTGTCATATAATCGAGAATCGTGTCTGAAATCATTCCTTGTTCCAGAATGATATTAACTGCTCGAGCAAGTCCGATAATCAATGCGACACCAACTAATTCAGAAGCACCGTGAGTAAAGCCATTTACGACATCTTTTTCAGGCAATCCGCTGATAAACATAATAATGATGGTGATGGCCAGGAAGGAAGTCGCCATTTGAGGGAACCACCAGCCGCCAAACATCACCCCCCATACCATGAGAGGAAAGGCGCCACTAAATAGAATCAGAATCAGTTTTCTTCTAAAGGTAAATTCAACGGTTGCATTCGGATCAATATCTTTCATATAGAGATCATAGAAGGCTTGGCGATCGTCATAGGTATAAGAAAATTCAGGATTAGCACGCAGTTTTTTACAATACCAATACATGTAAGCAATCACACACGCACCACCAAGAATCAGACCCAGTGTACGAAATCCCATTCCTTCCGTGAATGGAATCCCTGCCGCATTTGAAGCGATGACAACGGAAAATGGATTGATTGTTGAGAAGGCAGTGCCCATCGAGGCTGCGAGGAATATGGCGCCAACACAGACAATAGAATCATAGCCTAAGGCTAAAAAGACAGGAACAAGAATTGGGTAGAAGGCTACCGCTTCTTCCTCAATACCACAAGCCGTACCGCCTAACAGCATTAACACGCAGACAGCAAAGACAACAGAGAATTCATTTCCTTTTGTTTTCTTGGTGAGAGACATTAATCCGGCATTAAAGGCTCCCGTCTTGTTTATGACACCAATCATCCCACCGAGTATGAAGATAAAAATCATAATATCCGCTACTTCAATGGTGCCATCCACCATGGCGTGAATCATATCAGTAATGCCTTTTTCGTGTTGTTCAATGCGTTGATAGGTATCAGGAATAGCGATAGGCTTTTTGATAATGCCGTTGGTGAAATTAGAAAGTTGAATTTTGATATTGAGTTGATTAAGGGTTTGTTCTGTTGCTGGATAGCTTTGATCGGGAATTCCGTGGGTTTTGACAATAAAATGATTTTCGGTGCTGTCGTAGGAAAGTTTTGAGTAGGACCCTGAGGGAATAAGCCAAGTAAGACCAATAGCAATAAGAAGAATAATAAAGAGAATGCTAAATGCGGAAGGGAATTTCATCTTTTTCTTTGATGCTTCCATTATGGAGAACTCCTTGTGTTCGGATTAATCAATAAGCCGAGCGCGTATTCTACACAAAAAGAACAAAAATGCAAAGGGTGATTTTCGAAAGAATGCAATAATAGCAGGGTTGGCAATCGTTTACTTAAACCGGGCTTAATTGTAATTAAACCTGGCTTAAGTCTATTTTATTTAGGAAAATTGAGTAATTTTTTCACTCAAATCATCTAACATTTCATAACGTTTTCGGTACATGGAGCGTTTTTTGCTGGCAATTTCTTCCAGTGGTTTGCGGGCGCTTTCAAGCGGTAATTGCCAATATTGACCATTTAATTGACCTTGGTTTTCCTGCCAGAATTCATCGTAATTGAATAGAATTTTACTGCGAGCAGATAGGCGATATTTACCTTGTGAAGTGTGAGGAATGCCGATTAATTCACATTGCCATTTTTCAGCTAATAAGCGGAAAACATTTATCAACATAAACATCGGGCGAACACCGTGTAATTCTTTTGTGGCTTGTTTCACAGCTTCTTGCGCCTCTTCATAAGAAGGACCTTGAATTGAGGCAATGAGTAATTTATTTGGCTTTAAAAAGGTGAAAGAAGCATCATAAATGCTACGCCCATCATTGTCTTTTAAGTTAATGGAAAAATAACCTTCAAAAGGGTCAATCTGGTTGATGTTGAAATAAATACCAAGTTGATCCGTTAATTGTGCTAATAAAAGGGATTTTTCTTGGAGTAGTTTTTTACAAAATTCTACGCCCATTTTTTCTTCAAGCATTAACAGATTATTGGTAATGGCATTGAGTCGATCGGTTGCAGAAAAACGTTTGTCACAATAGGTCGCGAGCAATGCATTAAAACGATATGGATTTTGTTGAAAAAGTGGAATCCAGGTTTGATGAGTATTTAAGAAATCAACCAGTGCATCACATTGTTTTTTAAATAAAAATTTGCGTCCGTAATAACGGGCTTTATCCCTTAATTGTTTTTTTAATGGATGATTACAAGAATCGGGTAGTAATTCTTGAAAGGTCGCGAAAGTAATAGTTTGTTTTGCTGTCATAATGGATAAAGTGCGGTTATTTTTTCAAACGTTTTTTATTGGGTAAAATCATGCTGATTTTTGACCGCACTTATTGTACCTGTATTCCATGGTTTTTCCAATTAACCATCAATAAAGGTAGTTCTTTACTTGCCTATTTTTCGATTTCTCCTTAATATGCCAAATCCTACCTTGAATTTATGCAACTCATCCCCATATTCAATGAAATTATAGAATTGATGTAAGAGAGATAATTATGAACGCCAAAAGAACTCAACAACGTACACTTCCTGTATTGCCATTACGGGATGTTGTCGTTTTCCCTTATATGGTGATGCCACTTTTTGTTGGGCGCGCAAAATCCATTAGTGCCCTTGATGAAGCCATGAATGAGGGCAAACAATTATTATTGGTGTCACAAAAGCAAGCGGATTTAGAAGAACCTACCGTTGATGATGTATTCGATGTTGGGACGATTGCGAATATTATTCAATTATTAAAATTGCCAGACGGCACGGTGAAAGTGTTGGTGGAAGGGCAACAACGCGCAAAAATTAATCAATTAAATGATGGTGAAGACCATTTTTCTGCGGAAGTCACACCGATTGAAACAACGTTTGGTGATGAAAAAGAATTAGATGTGGTGAAGGCAGCTGTTTTAAATGAATTTGAAAGCTATCTTCAACTCAATAAAAAAATTCCTGCAGACGTTTTAGGTGCACTTCAACGCATTGATGATGCCGATCGTTTAGCAGATACCATGGCTGCACATATTCCAGTAACTGTTCGCCATAAACAAAGCGTATTAGAGCTTGCAGATGTGCAAGAGCGTTTAGAATACTTGCTCGGCATGATGGAATCTGAAGCAGATATTCTTCAAGTTGAAAAACGCATCCGTGGCCGAGTGAAAAAACAAATGGAGAAAAGCCAGCGTAACTATTATCTTAGCGAACAAATCAAAGCGATTCGCAAAGAAATGGACGAAGGCGAAAGCGAAGATACCATTGATGAAGTTGAACAACTTCGTCAAAAGGTTGAAGCTGCAGGTATGCCAGCAGATGTGCGTGAAAAAGTAGAGAGTGAGTTACAAAAACTCAAAATGATGTCAGCGATGTCTGCGGAAGCAACGGTGGTGCGTAGCTATGTTGAGTGGATGCTTCAAGTGCCATGGCATAAACGTACTAAAGTGAAGAAAGATATCGCAAAAGCACAACAAGTCTTAGATGCAGATCACTATGGTTTAGAACGTGTGAAAGAACGCATTTTAGAATACCTTGCAGTGCAAGCACGTCTAAACAAAATCAAAGGTCCAATCCTTTGCTTAGTCGGGCCACCAGGGGTAGGTAAAACCTCACTAGGTCAATCTATTGCGAATGCAACAGGTCGTAAATATGTGCGTATGGCATTAGGTGGAGTACGTGATGAAGCAGAAATCCGTGGTCACCGTAAAACTTATATTGGTGCATTGCCGGGTAAATTGATTCAAAAAATGGCAAAAGTTGGCGTGAAAAACCCACTCTTCTTGCTTGATGAAATTGATAAAATGTCTTCGGATATGCGTGGTGATCCAGCATCAGCCTTGTTAGAAGTGCTTGATCCAGAACAAAATACCACCTTCAATGATCACTATCTTGAAGTGGACTACGATTTGTCTGATGTGATGTTTGTGGCAACCTCAAACTCCATGAATATTCCGGGTCCATTGCTAGACCGTATGGAAGTCATTCGTCTTTCTGGTTATACCGAAGATGAAAAACTGAATATTGCGATGCAACATTTGTTACAAAAACAAATTGAACGTAATGGATTGAAAAAAGGCGAATTAACCATCGAAGAAAACGCCATTTTAGATATTATTCGTTATTATACCCGTGAAGCCGGTGTGCGTGGATTAGAGCGTGAGATTTCTAAAATCTGTCGTAAAGCGGTGAAGAATTTATTGGTCAATCCAAAAGTGAAATCCATTACCGTTAATTCAGACAACTTGCATGACTATCTTGGTGTGAAACGTTTTGAATTTGGTAAAGCGGATACCCAAAACCGTGTGGGCGAAGTAACTGGCCTTGCGTGGACAGAAGTGGGCGGTGACTTACTAACGATTGAAACTGCTTCAGTCGTAGGTAAAGGTAAATTGACCTTCACTGGTTCATTGGGTGATGTGATGAAAGAATCCATCCAAGCAGCGATGACTGTGGTCCGTGCACGTGCGGAGAAATTGGGTATCAATTCTGAATTCCATGAAAAACGTGATATTCACATTCACGTACCAGATGGTGCGACACCGAAAGATGGTCCAAGTGCTGGTATCGCAATGTGTACCGCATTGGTTTCTTGCTTAACGGGTAACCCAGTGCGTGCCGATGTCGCGATGACAGGTGAAATCAGCCTACGTGGTAAAGTATTACCAATTGGCGGATTGAAAGAGAAATTACTGGCGGCACATCGTGGTGGCATTAAAACCGTATTGATTCCAAAAGATAACGTGAAAGATTTGGAAGAAATTCCTGATAACGTAAAAGAAAATCTTGCGATTCATGCGGTAGAAACTATTGATGAAGTGTTAGGCTTAGCGTTAGAGAATCCACCAGAAGGCATTGAATTTGTGAAAGTGGAAACGAAAGCGAAAACACCACGCCGTAAAGCTGCGACTAAAACAGTAAGAGCGGTCAATTAATGACTCATTTTTAGGGCTTGTGAAAACAAGCCCTTTTGACTTTTAATTATGCAAAAATTTCCCCCTCTTTCCCTTTATGTACATATTCCTTGGTGTGTGCAGAAATGCCCTTATTGTGATTTCAATTCGCATGCACAGAAAGGCGCAATTCCTGAACAAGAATATGTGCAACATCTGATAGCCGATCTTGAGGCAGACTTAGAGAAATATCAGGCTAGTATTCAAAATCGTCCACTTCATTCAATTTTTATTGGTGGTGGCACGCCGAGTTTATTTTCAGCGGAAAGTATCAAGTTGTTATTGGCAGAAATTCAACGTCACATTCCTTTTTCAGAGAATATAGAAATTACCATGGAAGCTAATCCTGGCACTGTCGAAGCGGAGCGTTTTAAAGGCTATGTGGATGCTGGTGTAACACGTATTTCCATGGGCATCCAAAGTTTTAATGACGATAAATTACAACGTTTAGGGCGTATTCATAATGCAGCGGAAGCTAAAAGTGCGGTTAGTTTGGCGAAAGTTTCAGGCTTGAAAAGTTTCAATTTGGATTTAATGCACGGCTTGCCAAATCAAACACTTGAGGAAGCGCTAGATGATTTGCGACAAGCCATAGAGCTTGCTCCGCCACACCTTTCTTGGTATCAACTCACCATTGAACCCAATACCATGTTTGCTTATCGTCCGCCTACATTGCCGGATGATGATGAGCTTTGGGATATTTTTGAGCAAGGCCACCAGCTTTTAACCGAAGCTGGTTATCAACAATATGAAACATCCGCTTATGCGAAACCGGGCTTTCAATGTCAGCACAATCTGAATTATTGGCGATTCGGGGATTATTTGGCGATAGGTTGTGGTGCACATGGAAAACTGACTTTTCCTGATGGTGATATTTTACGTTTTTCTAAAACGAAGCATCCAAAAGGCTATTTGCGTGGTGAATACCTTTATGAAGAAAAAAACGTGGAAAAAAATGACCGCGCTTTTGAATTTTTCATGAATCGTTTTCGTTTATTGGAAGCAGTGCCAAAACAAGAGTTTGAATATTACACAGGGCTTTCGCAAAGTGCGGTCAAAAATCAAATTGATTTGGCCATTCAACAGAATTATATCGTGGAAACTCTGGATTCTTGGCAAATCACCGAACACGGAAAATTGTTTTTGAACGAGCTGTTAGCGCTTTTTTTAGATGAATAAAATTTTTTCATCATCACGAATAAATTTTTACACTTGTTTATTTAATAGTGTCGTATTAAAGTAAAGCAAACGTTTACGTTATTATTCAAAATTTAAAAGGGACAGAGAAATGGATCAATTAGAAATGAAAAAATTAGCTGCGCGCGCAGCGTTAAAATACGTTAAACCCGATACCATTGTTGGCGTGGGAAGTGGTTCAACAGTGAATTGTTTTATTGAAGCCTTAGGAGAATTAAAAGATCAAATTCAAGGCGCGGTAGCAGCATCTAAAGCCTCAGAAGAATTATTACGTAAACAGGGCATTGAAGTGTTTAATGCTAACGATGTATCCAGTTTAGATATTTATGTGGATGGCGCAGATGAAATCAATCCACAAAAAATGATGATCAAAGGCGGCGGTGCGGCACTGACTCGTGAAAAAATTGTGGCCGCTTTAGCAAAAAAATTTATTTGTATCGTGGATTCTAGTAAACAAGTGGATGTGTTAGGCAGCACATTCCCATTGCCAGTAGAAGTGATTCCAATGGCTCGTTCACAAGTTGGTCGTAAATTAGTTTCTCTTGGTGGCGCGCCAGAATATCGTGAAGGCGTGGTGACTGATAACGGTAACGTGATTTTAGATGTACATAACTTCGCCATTTTAAATCCAGTGGAAATGGAAAAAGAATTGAATAATGTCGCAGGTGTAGTAACAAATGGTATTTTTGCCTTACGTGGGGCGGATATTGTGATTGTTGGTACACCAGAAGGCGCAAAAGTCATTGATTAATAAAAATAAGGAAGCAAACATGACAAACAAAGTCTCACTCGACAAATCAAAAATTAAATTTGTGCTATTAGAGGGCGTGCACCAAAGTGCATTAGATACCTTACATGCGGCGGGCTACACCAACATCGACTTTTACAAAAAAGCTTTAGATGGTGATGAGCTAAAAGAAGCGATTAAAGATGCGCATTTTATCGGCTTACGTTCACGTACCCAATTAACTGCAGAAATGATTGAAGCTGCGCCGAAGCTTATTGCTATTGGCTGTTTCTGTATCGGAACCAACCAAGTGGATCTTAATGCAGCAAAAATGCGTGGGATTCCGGTATTTAATGCCCCGTTCTCTAATACACGCTCTGTGGCTGAATTAGTGTTGGGTGAGATTTTGCTCTTAATGCGCAATATTCCTCAAGCGAATGCAGATGTGCATCGTGGTTTATGGAATAAATCAGCAGTGGGTTCTCATGAAGTTCGTGGTAAAAAACTCGGTATCGTGGGTTACGGCCATATCGGTTCGCAATTAAGTATTATTGCGGAATCTCTAGGGATGGACGTGTATTTCTACGATATCGAAAATAAATTGCCATTAGGTAATGCAAAACAATTGCACACACTTGAAGAGTTATTGGGGTCTTGTGATGTGATCTCACTTCATGTACCTGATTTACCTTCAACCCGTAATTTAATGAGTGCTGAACGCATTGCGCAATTAAAACAAGATTCTATTTTGATCAATGCGGCACGTGGTACGGTAGTAGAT
>CABSZQ010000001.1 GCA_902482195.1 uncultured Haemophilus sp. | reverse complement strand
TTGACATTCGCCAGAATTGGCTCAAGCAAGGCGATATCGCTCACACCCACATTACTTTGTGAAACAGCAAAGGCGGAAACTGCACTTGCAAACGCTAAGGTTTCTTCTTGAGACAAGCCTTTTTCGATACCGTAAATTAAGCCTGCCACCATAGAATCACCAGCCCCTACGGTGCTCACCACGTTTTCACATTTAGGTGGTTGAGCTTGAATAACAGCTTGATCACTCAGCCATAAAGAACCATTCGCGCCCATCGAAATAATGACGTTAGCAATACCTTCTGCTTTAAGTTTTTTAGCCGCCACAATAATTTCATCAAGAGAATTTAGTGGGTGGCCAATCCACGCTTCTAATTCGCGATGATTTGGTTTTACCAACCAAGGATGGGCTTTCAAACCTGCTGTAAGTGCCGCATTACTGCTATCTAATACGACTTTCACACCAGCTTGATGTAACTGATTAAGCCAATCCGCAAACAATTCAGGACTCACACCTCGCGGTAAACTGCCGCAGACTGCAACGATGTCAAAATTTTGGCAATACGCTAATGAATCTGCTGTAAATCGCTGCCAAGCTTCTGGAGTAATTTGATAACCTAAGAAATTTAGGTCAGTCACATCCGCTTCGGTTTCCGTAATTTTTACGTTAATGCGAGTTTTACCTGGTACGCGATGAAATTTGTCTTCTAAGCCTTGTTTTTTAAATAGGGTTTCGAAATCACCCACGTTGTCTTCACCTAAGAAGCCACCAACGGCCACCTCTACGCCCAAATCTTTTAATACCTTCGCGACATTAATGCCTTTGCCTGCTGGGAAAATACCGAGTGTTTCAACAGTGTTCACTTCGCCGATTTCAATACGAGGCAAACGCCCAACTAAATCGTAAGCGGCATTTAAGGTAATTGTTGCTACTTTTGCCATCACTTACCCCCGACCTTCGCCTAAACCACTTTCAATGACTGCACCAATACCGTCAATCGCTTGTTGAGCTTCTTCACCGCTCGCCACAAAACGTAAGCGATGACCTTTCACGACACCGAGCGCCACAATTTTCATCAGACTTTTCGCACTGACTAATTGGGTGTCACGATCTAAGTTTTGTACCGCAACAGACGCATTGTATTTTTTCACTTCATTAACCAGTACAGCACTTGGGCGAGCATGTAAGCCATGTTCATTACGAATCATAAATACCGCTTCAATAGCATCGGCTGGTAAACCTGTTTTTTCTTCGTGAATTTGTGGTACGTGCTCACTGCTCACTTCAATGGTATCTGGTTCAGCTGGTGGCACAGCTGATACGCTTTCGCCAAGCCCACTCGCAATAATCTTACCTAAGGCTTCAATGGCTTGTTTTGCATCATCACCTTCAGCAACAAAACGTAAGCGATGACCTTGAGTGACACCTAATGCCACAATTTTCATTAAACTTTTTGCACTAACCGGTGCGGTTTCTCGAGTAAGATTTTGTACCGTAATTTTGGAGGTGAATTTTTTCACTTCATTGACGAGCACCGCACTTGGGCGAGCGTGCAAGCCATGTTCATTACGAACAGTAAAGGTACCAATCACTGCACCCGTAGCGATTTGACCTTCAGATTGAGCAGCTGCTGCAACTGGCACTTTACCACCATTAAGTGTGGTCAAAATTTGCTGCGTATTACCACTTAATAAAATATTTTGGACTTCATCATCCAATAAACGCGCTAATGTCTCATTGATTTGATCGTTAACCGCCGAAATCGTCAACACGCCTTTCACCGCTTTGCCATTATGATTAAAAATGGTTTTAGCACGACTGAATGCCAACGCATTTTTCACATTACCTGATACGGCATCTGTAACCCATAAACCTTTACCTAGTGGCAGAGCAGAATTGGATACCACTTCAGAAACAAAGCTATTTTCAACCGCACTTTGCTGTTGTAATTTACCTGCATTGATGGCGGTAAGGGTGAGCAAACTTTGTGTTTCAATATCTAAACTTAATGTTTCTTCAGTAATGCTAAAAGAATCGCTTTCACCTAACAAAATCGCACGAAATTTTTCAATATCTGTTAATGTCGCTAACTGTGCCGCGGTGTCTTCATCACCTAAAACATGCGTTAATTGACGAAGTAAAGCAAGATGCTCATCAGAACGGGCAGCAATACCAATCACAACATAAGCAATATTGCCTTCTCCCCACTCAATACCTTGTGGAAATTGGAAAACTTGCACACCGGTTTTTTTCACCATCGAACGGGTTTCTAATGTACCGTGTGGAATCGCAATCCCATTGCCTAAAAAAGTGGAGGTTTGTTGTTCACGTCCAAGCATACCTTGCAAATAGCCTTGTTCAACATTGCCTGCTTGCTCTAACGCGCTTGCAGCCATTTCAATAGCTTGCAGCTTATTTGTTGCCGTAGCATTTAAATGAATGTTGCTTTCCGAAAGTTCTAACATTCTTGCTCCTTCACATTGATGATTTAAAAAAAGAAAAGCTGCTGATGAGGTCTCTCATCAACAGCTCAAATTGATTATTGGCCGGTACAGGCTTTGAGTAGCATTTCGCTACCTTGGGAAATGTAGGCGTCATTTTCACCGCGCTCTTTGCCTTTTTGCAAATCACGCATTGCATCGTAGATCCCTTGCGTCACACTTGGCGAATCCACTTTTTGCCAACAATTTGCACTTAAACGGCTGAAGTTAGTTTGTAATGCTTCTGCATGTAACACACCGCTATAGTAAGCATACACATCAGAATCATGACCACCTGTGTAGAGTTTATCTTGAATTTGCTTGATTGGTACAACAATACGACCGAGATACCAGTCATTCGCACCACTTGCAAAATTATCCACAAAGAAATTTTTTGTTACACGATCTTTATAGGTTGCCACAGTGGCTTCATAAGCGGCGGCATAAGATTTTTGGTCGATTTTATCTTTATCTAAATCAATGACCTTTTTGTCTTTACCCATAAATGGAATGTAAGAGGTCATATCTGAAATCGAAGAACAACCCGCAAGCATTACTGCAACAAAGAATATCGAGATTTTTTTTAACATTAAATTTTCCTTATTGATAGGCGGTTAAAACCGCTGTTAATTATACTTAGAATGGGGAGTTAAGCAAGGTAACACCTAGTACTACGCTGATTCTTTGCTCACTCCGCTGTCTTTGACAATCGAAACTAAAATTTGATCAATTTTGAAGTTTTCGGTATCAATGACTTCAAATTTATATTTATCGTATACGACAAAATCGGTTTTTTTCGGAATTTTGCGTAACATATACATCATAAAGCCACTAATAGTCTCGTAATTTTCTGAATCAGGGAAAGATTCAATATCCAAAACGCGCATCACATCTTCAAGTGGCGTTGCCCCATCAATCAACCAAGAGTTTTCATCGCGGCTAACGATTTGCTCTTCTTCGTTAGAAACCAATTCTCCCATCACAATACTCATCACATCGTTCAAGGTAATTAAGCCCATTACAAGCGCATATTCATTGACGATAATAGCAAAATCTTCCCCCGTAGATTTAAACAACTCCAATACTTCGTATAACGACAGTGTATCTGGGATAAATAACGCTTTGCGTAATAAACGGCTATCTGTTAAATCTACTACTTCTTGTTGAAGATAAAGCGTCAACAAAGTATGGGATTCCACATAACCTAAAATCTTGTCCAAACCATTATCACAGATCACTAATTTAGAATGAGAGTCAGCCGATAAGGTATTCAACACTTCCTGACGAGTAAAAGTGCGGTCTAAAAACACGATGTTTTCACGAGTCGTCATGGTTGAAGACACGGTACGCTCTTGCATTTCAAAGATGTTTTCAATTAAATAATGTTCTTGTGTTTTTAGTACACCCGCTTCGGCACCAGCCTCCACAATCGCCACAATGTCTTCTGGAGTCATATTATCTTCGCGCTTAGTGGATATCCCCATTAAATGGAAGAAGATATTAGAAAGACCATCAAAAAACCATACAATAGGTTTTAAGAAGAAAATGAAGACTTGCATAATGCCAATAGTCCGTAACGCCACACCTTCAGGATTAATCAATGCGAGACGTTTCGGAATTAAATCGGCTAATAAAACAAATGTTGTGGTTACCATGAAAAAAGCAATCCAAGAGGAGGCTGGCTCAACCCATTCTGCCGTAGTGTATTCATGTAAAAAACTCTGTAAGTGAAGACTAATGGTTGCTTCACCAATCACACCACCGAGTACGGCAACCATATTAAGTCCAATTTGTACTACAGTAATGAAACGCCCTGGCTGTTCCTGTAATTTTAAAACTTTCTCCGCTTTGATATTGCCTTCATTGGCCAACGCTTGTAGTTTAATGCGTCTTGCACCCGCGAGAGAAATCTCAGCTGATGACAAGATTGCACTGACAATAATTAATACGATTAAAATAAAAATCGCTGCAGATAAACTCATAATGTTCTCTTTATTGGCTTTAAAGTGCGGTCAATTTACCGCTGGTTTTTAGGTTAGGAATGTTATTATTAAATTGTGAGGGCGTTCTATGACGCCCCATATTTGAGAAACGCTAATTTTCGCTGTCGAACCAGCCACGTACAAATTGGATAGAAAGGAAAAGAGTAATTAATAAGAAAGCATAGAATACCCAAGATAAAATCGGATGGCTTGGTGTCACATCGCCACTGATTTCTTTCACTGCAACGGCATTGCGATATTCATCGAACATCGTCATCCGCCAACCGTAATACTTGATTTGCACTAATTTGTTTTCATTACCCAAGGCTTGAACTTGAGCCTGTAAGTTCGCTGAACCAAATTTAAAGTAGAATGGAAAACCCCAACGGGTATCTTCATTACGATACACCATGATTTTGCCATCATCATTTTGTGTATTGATAAAATACACATCGCGCGTTGGACCATCAGCCGGATTCGATTTTGTAATCGGGCCATCTTTATCCACACGTTTCACTTCCACACCGGTTACTCGCGTTACATCATAGTGTGGGAAAACGTAGTCTACCACCGCGAACATAAAGCCGTGGAAAACAAAGACTACTAAAAATAAAAAGTACTTAAAAAACTTACGCATAAAACTCCCTCATTTAAATCGATGATTTATTGTACATTAATTTTAAATAAACGCTCGAAGTTTTGTGTACTAATTTGTGCAAATTCTTCCATAGACAACCCTTTTAACGCTGCCACATACTCACACACTTCACGTGTATAGGCAGGTTGGTTCTCTTTACCACGATAAGGTACAGGTGCTAAATAAGGCGAATCCGTTTCAACTAACAAACGATCTGCCGGCACATAACGAATAGCTTCACGAATACTTTCCGCATTTTTAAAGGTTATAATGCCTGAACAAGAAATATAAAACCCTAAATCAAGTGCCTTTTTCGCAAAATCCAAGGTTTCCGTAAAACAATGAATTAATCCACCACACTTTTCTGCCTGGTGCTCACGCAACATGGCAATGGTATCTTCTGGCGCTGAACGAGTATGAATAATCACGGGTTTATCCACTTCATTAGCAATTCTGATTTGATCCGCAAAAACCGTTTGCTGCAATGCCTTATTATCTGCACTGTAATAATAATCCAAACCAATTTCGCCAATTGCGATCACTTTTTTATCTTGGGATAAACGTAATAAACGATCGGCATCGTAAGGTTCTTCTTCAAGATCTAGTGGATGTACACCGCAAGCCAAAGACACATTCGGAAATTTTGCTAACTCAGGGTAAGCTTTTTCAAAACGGCTTAATGTTACGCCAATCGCCAATAAATGCTTCACATCTCGTGCTTGGGCTTTGGCCACAACATCAGCAATATCTTTGTGTAAATTTTCATAATCCAATGCATCTAAATGGCAATGGGAATCTACGATAAACATAATTTATTTAGTCCTTAAATACGTCGGTAATTAATTTTGTCAAACCATCTAGTAATATTAATTCCGTGTTAACGCCGTTGATAGTGAGTAAATCCGAGCGTACTTTTTGCATAATTTTATTTGCGGTTAATAACCCAAGCGCTGTTTGTTCGTCTGCAAATTGAGTTACACCTGTTTTAAGATCAAGTGTTTGCCAGCCACTTTGTATTTCGAGTTTGTATTTAATGGCATCGCTTAAAAACGCTAAAATCCAATCTACTTGCTGTACGGTGCGTTCTTTTTCAAAGAAAGGCAAAATTTCCAAAGGCGAACGACGACGATAAAACAGCCAAAATTGGCGTAGGAAATTCTTCCGTTGTTCAATTAATCCTTGCTGGAGAGTTTCCAATGCTAACAGTGGGCGCCCCAAATTCATCGCAAGTGCGGTCAATAATTCTGATGTTTCTGCCTGAAATTGAGAAGAAAGCCAATTTAGGGCTTCCGCTTCCGTTGGCAAAGGCACATTCCACACCTGGCAACGGCTGTAAATAGTCGCTAACAACGAAGAGGAAGGCTCTGTTTGC
Organism: uncultured Haemophilus sp.; assembly: GCA_902482195.1. Lineage (GTDB taxonomy): Bacteria > Pseudomonadota > Gammaproteobacteria > Enterobacterales > Pasteurellaceae > Haemophilus_D. The sequence goes on along the minus strand of CABSZQ010000001.1, from coordinate 14,918 downwards.
AACAAGAAATACGTATTCGGACGTGGCTCTTCCAAGGTTTTGAGCAATGCGTTAGCCGCTGCTTCCGTAAGACGTTCTGCATCTTGAATATATACTAATTTATTGCCGTTTTGTTGCGCGTGTTGGCTGACAACCTCATTAATTGCCCTTACCTGATCAACACCAATGTCTTTACCTTCTTGAGAAGCTAAAACATGAAAATCAGGGTGGCTGTGCGCTGCCATTAAGTGACAAGCATGGCAATGGCCACAAGGTGCATTATCTGGCGTTTGACACATAATGCGTTTTGTCAAAGCCTCAAACAAACCTTCTGCACCGAGGCCTTGATCAGCTTTAATCAATAATGCATGATGCCCCAAACCTTCGCTAAAAGTTTGGCTAATTTTGTGATAAGTAGGCACTAACCAAGGATAAAGTTCGCTCATTTTGCTTGTGAAACCCACCAATTTTTGACCGCACTTTGAATGTCTGCTTGTACTTTTTCCAAAGGCTGGCCTGCATTAACAATGGCGGTTTTTGGGTTGTTCTGTACTAATTCCAAATAACGTTGGCGGGTACGATAGAAGAAATCGAGTCCTTGTTGTTCAATGCGGTCTAATTCACCACGACCTCTAGCACGAGCAAGCCCTTCTGCAGGATCAATGTCTAAATACAGTACAAAATCAGGCTCAAAATCGCCTAATACCATATTTTTTAAATTCGCCATAAGTGTTTGGTCAAACTGACGCCCACCGCCTTGATAAGCCTGTGAAGACATATCATGTCGATCGCCAAGCACAATTTTACCTTCTGCCAATGCTGGCTTAATCACATTTTCTACCAATTGAATTCGTGCCGCATAAAGCATCAATAATTCCGCTTTATCCGTAACAGGTTCTTCTGTTTCATGTTTAATTAAATGGCGCAATTTTTCTGCTAATGGTGTACCACCCGGCTCACGAGTAAATACGATATCATTTACACCAAGGGATTTTAATGTATCCACCACCGTTTGCATGGCGGTACTTTTACCTGCACCTTCCAGCCCTTCAATGACGATAAATTTGCCTTGCATTAGTTGGCTCCTTTTTGTTGGTTACGATACCAACGTAAATATTCTTGCACTGCTTTATTATGCTCGTTCAGATTACGAGTAAATTTATGACCGCCACTTCCATCGGCAACAAAATAATAAAAATCTGTTTTTGCTGGATGGGCCACAGCCTGTAAAGCACTTTCACTCACCATCGCAATTGGTGTCGGCGGTAAACCCTCAATCATATAGGTATTGTACGGGGTCATCGTTTCCAAATCTTTTTTACGAATATTACCGGTATAACTCTCACCCATTCCATAAATCACGGTTGGGTCAGTTTGTAGTTTCATATTGGCTTTTAAACGATTAATAAATACCGAAGCCACTTGTGGACGCTCCGCCGCAATACCCGTTTCTTTCTCCACAATAGAAGCCAAAATCAGCATCTGATACGGATCCGCTAAAGGGAGATTTTCATCACGTTCATTCCACGCTTTATCTAAGGCTTTTTGTAAACGAGTAGTTGAACGCTTTAATAATTCAAGATCAGTTGAGTTTGGCGTGTAATTATAGGTATCTGGATACAACCAGCCATCCATGTTATTCCATTCGTAAACGGCTTTTGCAACGGCTGGAATATCTAATAACGCCATAATCTCTTTATCCGTTTTACCTTGCAAGGTTTGTTTTAAGTGCGGTGCATTTTCAAGGTTTTTACGCCATTCCTTGAACGTTTTACCTTCAATAAACTTCACACTAAATTGTGCTTCCTTGCCAGAATTAATCATATCCAATAAATCTTGCAACGTTTTCACGCCCGTTAAAGAATAAGTCCCCGCTTTCACTTTGTTTAGCTGGGGTTGTAATTTCAATAACCAAGGCAATAAATCTGCATGCTCAAGAATATTTTCTTGCTCTAATAAAGCTGCAAGTTTACTGCCAGTGGTTCCTCGCTCAATCGTAAGCAATTGATCTTGCTTGATATTCACTGGCGTATGAACAAAACTTGTTAGTTTTTGATAACCCCAAAAACCAACACCGCCAAGAATTAGCAAAAGAATCAGTAAAAAGACAAAAAATTTTTTCATGCGTCACTCATTTTATAAAAACGACAAAAGGGGCAAAATGCCCCCTTATTCTAACGGTTTCTGTTATTTATCGAAATATTGAATATCAGCATTTTTACGTAATGCTTTCACCCAGTCTTTGGTTGCTTCTTGTAATTGGCTATTTACGATTTGCTCGTAAGCTTTTTGACGATAGGCATCTTCTGTTTTATCGCCATCTCGACTACCCGTTACTTCAAGGATATGCCAACCAAATTCAGATTTAAATGGTGCTGAAATGGTACCTTGTGGTGTAGTTTCAACCATTTTTGCAAATGGGCCCACATAAGCTTCTGGGAAGGCATAGCCTAAACTTCCGCCATTTGCACCAGATAAATAATCTTTAGAGTATTTTAATGCCGCATCAGCAAATGTCATTTTGCCAGAAATAATCTCGCTACGAATACGTTCTAATTCTGCTTTAGCTTGTGCATCATTCAGTAATGGGTTTAATTTTAATAAAATATGACGAACCTCATACTCTTTGCCCATCACTTTTTGCGCAGTGCCTTTTGCTTTTGCTTCATCGAGCATTTGTTTACCCAATGCATCCACTTGCTCGCGAGTCACATCCACGCTGTTTTGAATAGCATGGTTACGCACGCCCGCCATTAACATTTGGCGAGAAATTTGTTGTTTAAATGCATTTAAGGAAATGCCTTGATAATCCAATGCATCTAAGAATTGACCATAAGTTAAACCATTTTTCGCCGCAATATCTTCTACGATACGGTTTACTTCCGCTTGGTTTACTTTTATACCTGATTCTTTGATAGCTTTCTCTGTCAGCATATCATCAATAATCTTATCTAATGCTGCTCGTTGGCTACCTTTCTTGCCCATTACGGCATTCACTTGGCTTTGTAAAATTGGTGTACCATTTACGGTCGCCACAACGCGTTCTTCTGCTTGTACTTGAGAAAAAGTAAACAGACCGATCATGGCAAACAAAAGAGATTTTAACATTGATTTTTTCATTTTAGTTGTCTTAAAAAATAATAGGATAATGCTCGTTAGATTATCAATTTTATCAAAGGTTCACAATAGGCTGATCGTTATTTAGGCAATAATGCCACTTCATAACAACCATCATATTTTAATGTACGCACCTGAACTTGTTCATCACGGGAAGTCGGCACATTTTTACCTACATAGTCTGCCCGAATTGGTAATTCACGATGTCCACGATCTACAAAGATGACCAATTCAATTTTAGCTGCTCGTCCAAAATCTGTTAACGCATCCATCGCAGCACGAATGGTTCTTCCAGTGAATAATACATCATCAATCAAAATGACTTCTTTACCCTGAATATTCATATAACTGGAGGCACCGCTATACACAGGGGTTGGATTTTCAGGTTCAACATACTCTAAGTCATCGCGGTAAAACGTGATATCCAATTCCATCATTGGAAGACTTACACCATTCAACTCTTCAATGCGACGTTGAATCAATTCAGCAATTTCGGCTCCACGACGTTTCACCCCAACTAAAATCACATTATTGAAATCTTGGTGCTTTTCAATAATTTCATGGGAAATACGTGAAATGGTGCGTAAAAATCTGTCTGCATCAATAATGATTTTTTCCATTTTATCTCTCGCTTTGTTTATCTCACCTAAAGTGCGGTTAAAAAACACTGATTTTTTGACCGCACTTTTACTGGAATATTAACCGAATTCTAGCTCTACCGCATTTTCGCCGAGCAAATTCACCAATTCTGTTAGAATCTCATCCGTTGGTGTAATCGACCATTGGATCCCTAAACGCAATAACGCACGACCTTTTGCACTTTGATAATATACGTTAATTGGTAAAGTGCCTCCACTAACAGGCTCTAACATTTCTTTCAGTTTCTTAATAAAACTTGGGCTAATCTGCTCCTCAGACAAACTGATAGCCAAAGATTTTGCATAACGGGAACGCGCTTCATCTAAGGTCATTAAATCCCGTACCGACATTTTTAATCCGCCTGAAAAATCGTCAAAACTCACTTGGCCAGATACCACCACAACCGTATCTTTTTGCAGTTTTTCACCGAATTGGTCTAAGCTTTCACCGAATAGGGTTAAATCCAAACGTCCAGAACGGTCATCAATGGTTGCAATACCGATGCGATTGCCTTTTTTCGTCGTCGCGAAGCGAGTTGATACTAGCAAACCAGCTGCCGTGCTAATTTGTCCACGGCGGTTTGGCGTGAGATCTTTTAATCGTGTAGAGCTGTAATGAGAAAGCTCTTTCAAATAACGGCTCACCGGATGGCTACTTAAATACAAGCCTAGAGTTTCACGTTCACCATCTAAAATTTGTTTTTCTGTGTAAGGTGGCGTATGGGCGTAAGCATTTTCCACTTCTTCGTGTGTTTCTGTCAGCACACCGAACATATCGGTTTGCCCCATGGCCTCATCTTTTGCATGCTGATCTGAAGCTTTGAGTGCATCTTCTAAATTCTTAGATAACGCCGCACGGTGTGGCCCTAACTTATCAAATGCGCCCGACATAATCAGACTTTCAAAGGTACGACGGTTAATTTTCTTCAAATCAACGCGAGCACATAAATCAAATAAGTCTCTGAAAATCCCACCTTCATTACGAGCGGTAATCAATGCATCAATCGGACCTTCACCCACACCTTTAATGGCGCCGATACCGTAAACAATTTCACCATTTTCATTCACGCTGAAATGATGTTTCCCTACATTGATATCTGGTGGGGTGACTTTTAAGCCCATACGTAAACATTCATCGTACAAGCCAACAATTTTATCCGTATTATCCATTTCCGAGGTCATTACCGCAGCCATAAACTCAGCAGGGAAATGGGTTTTCAGCCAAAGGGTTTGATAAGATACTAACGCGTAAGCCGCTGAGTGCGATTTATTGAAACCATAGCCGGCAAATTTTTCCACCAAGTCGAAAATCTTCATGGAAAGCTCGCCATCAACACCATTTTTTTCAGCGCCTTCTTTAAACACAGAGCGCTGTTTCGCCATTTCTTCCGGCTTTTTCTTACCCATCGCACGACGTAATAAGTCCGCACCACCAAGAGTATAACCCGCTAGTACCTGAGCAATTTGCATCACTTGCTCTTGGTATAAAATAATACCGTAAGTTGGCTCTAAAATCGGTTTAAGGCTTTCATGTTGATAGTTTGCGTCAGGATAAGAGACTTCTTCTCGACCATGTTTACGGTCAATAAAGTTATCCACCATGCCCGATTGTAATGGACCAGGGCGGAATAATGCTACCAACGCGATAATATCTTCAAAACAGTCTGGTTGGAGACGTTTAATCAAATCTTTCATTCCACGCGATTCCAACTGGAATACTGCGGTCGTTTCAGATCGCTTCAACAACTCAAAAGATTCGGGATCATCTAATGGAATAGCTGCAATATCGACTAGCGGTTTACCTTCACGAACAAGGCGGGCATTGATCATATCTAGTGCCCATTTGATAATGGTGAGTGTACGCAAACCTAAGAAGTCAAACTTCACTAAACCGGCATATTCCACATCATTTTTATCGAAGTGAGTAACTGGATGAAGTCCTTCGTTGTCACAATAAAGTGGAGCAAAGTCTGTAATCAAAGAAGGGGAAATCACCACGCCACCCGCGTGTTTACCCGCATTTCGCGTGACCCCCTCTAACTTACGCGCCATATCAATTAGGGCTTTGACTTCTTCATCTGAATCATATGCCACTTGTAACTGTGGTTCAGCCTCAAAAGCCTTGGCTAAAGTCATGCCAGGATCAGGTGGAATCATTTTCGAAATACGATCCACGAATCCATAAGGATGGCCTAATACACGACCTACGTCTCGAATTACCGCTTTGGCCGCCATGGTACCAAAGGTAATAATTTGTGATACCGCACCACGACCATAGGTTTCTGCGACATGATCGATAACACGATCCCGTCCATCCATACAGAAATCCACGTCGAAATCGGGCATGGAAACACGTTCTGGGTTGAGGAAACGCTCAAAAAGAAGATCGAATTCAAGGGGATCCAAATCGGTGATTTTTAGTGCATAAGCCACCAATGAACCCGCACCAGAGCCACGTCCTGGTCCTACAGGAATATCATTGTCTTTTGACCATTGGATAAACTCCATGACGATTAAGAAGTAACCCGGGAAACCCATTTGGTTGATCACATCAAGTTCAACTTGAAGGCGCTCATCATATTCTGGTCGTCTTTCTGCCCGCACTTTTTCATCAGGGAATAAAAACGCCAAACGCTCTTCTAAACCCTCTTTAGATTTCATCACCAAATAATCTTCCGTACTCAGTTCGCCAGTTGGAAATTGAGGGAGGAAATATTGCCCTAAACGCAAAGTCACATTACAGCGTTGCGCTATTAATACCGTATTTTCAAGTGCTGAAGGAATGTCCGCAAATAAGTCGCACATCTCTTCTTCTGAGCGGAAATATTGTTGCTCAGTATAACGTTTTGGACGTTTCGGATCGTCAAGGGTATAGCCATCATGAATAGCAACTCGAATTTCGTGTGCCTCAAAATCATCAGGTGCGAGAAAGACAACATCGTTGGTTGCAACAATCGGTAAATCATGTTCCTCAGCCAATTTTAATGCGGCTTGAATATAACGCTCTTCATCCGGACGCCCTGTTCTGGAAAGCGAAAGATAAAAATGGTCAGGAAAAAATTCTTGATAAAAACTGACCGCACTTTCCGCTTCGGAAATATTTTCTTTAAGGAGTTTTTTTGCGATATCGCCTTGTGTGCCACCTGATAAAACAATTACACCCTCACGGTGTTCAATCAACCATTCCTGGTCGATATAAGGTAGGTCCACATAGCCGCGTTGATAGGCTTTTGAAAGTAATAATGTGATGTTTTTATAGCCTTCATTGTTCTTGGCAAGTAAAGTAAGGGTGAATAATTCCTCACCACATAGCTCGCTTTTAACATGAACATCTGCGCCAATAATCGGTTTAATCCCCGAAGAAAGGGTTTCACCATAAAAACGCACTACACCACAGAAATTGGTAAAATCCGTTAATGCCAACGCAACCATATTGTTTGCAGCACACGCTTTGACCAATGGTTTCACTTTCACAATACCATCGATCATTGAAAAATCGGTGTGTGTACGAAGATGTACAAAACGCGGTTGAGTTGACATGAATAATCCTTATGTTGATAGTTAAAACAGATAACTTAGGCTTTTTTAATATCTATTCTAGCTAAGCCTTCTTTAAAAGCGTATCCATAACGTCTTGGTATTGATGCTTCAAATCTACCATTCTCTACTGTGGTTTCATAGCTGCAAACTTTAAATTCAGGCACACGAATAAAGGAATAATCGACATTGACCATAGGCGATATTTTTGAATATAACGTCCATCTTACTTTGCACCCTTCTTCAAAAGAGGTTTTCGCATCAAAACTACTTGCTCCTTCGCAATGCGCAATTTGATAATTAGGGTAAAACTCTCCAGGGAAAGGTTTTGCATTACAGAAATTAAATACCCTATCATGTGCGAATACATCTTGGCGAATATAGCCCCACAAGTCTTCAGCAAGGAAATCCTGATCAGCAAAATGACGAGAGTCATAACCCTTATCAACAAAACGTTGAATTCTTGCTTCCATATCTGGCACCGCGCCAGCTTTAGCACCCCACATCCCCGCTAAAATAAGTGCGGTATGAGAGCCTGAATCACGCATCGTATGGAATAAACGACCACTTTCAATCCATTCAGCTACGGCCTCAGCTTCGCGGTGAGATACAACTGAGTCTGCATCACGGAAGATCACATACTCCGCTTCGGGATCATTAATTGCAAGAAAACGCCACATTGCACCAGGCCATTTATTCACAGGTGAAGTGACATAAACTACTTCCGCACCATTATTTTTTAATCGTTGAATCGCTTCAGGAGAAACTGAATCATCTACATAAAAACGGCATACCCAACCTGGGAATAACATCGGAGAAACTTGCGTATTTAATACAGCCGGCTCAATATATTTGGAGTTATTACCAAATAAAGAAAATGCGATAATTCGCTTACCATTTTTAGGCGCAGACGCAGGAACCATTTCCTGTGTTGGAACGGGAATATCTTTATCTTTCAACTCAAGGGCTAAACTACCATAAAAACCTGAGCGCTCCCAATCATCTAGTGCACCATAAGCATGTGCCAATAAATCTAAAGCCGGAATATATTGCGCATCTATTTTTAATGTTTTTAATTCTGCCTCAATTGCCTCTTCCCATTTTAATTGTTGCAAATAAACATAAGCAATTTTATGAGAGTATTCGGGATTATTAGGATCAAGTAAGCAAAGCGTTTCAGCCAGCTCGACTGCTTCATCATATTCTTTATTTTCAAGTGAGGAAACGTAAGATCGCTCTAGCGCTTTTTGTGCGTCCATATTATTCATAATCAAAATAAATTGGTCATAATTATTACGCCGGAACTATAAAAGCACCGGCGTAACGAAATTTTATATTTAGGTTTTATTATTTTCTTGCCAATGGTGGCACAAAAGTTAAACCTAAATCCCAAGGTTGTTCAATCCAAGTATTTTGTGGAATATCAATCACATAATCATCCACTAACTCAGCACCTGCTGGTTTTGCGAATACTGTGACAAATTTTGCTTTTGGATACATTTCACGAATTGCACGAGCAGTGTTGCCGGTATCCACTAAATCGTCTACCACGATCATTCCTTCACCATCACCATCTGCGCGGTGTAATACTTTTAATGCACCTTGTTCATCGTGATCATAACTGGCAATACACACGGTTTCTACGAAACGAATATTTAATTCGCGAGCAAGTACCGCAGCTGGGAATAAACCACCACGGCTTACTGCGATGATACCTTTCCACTGAGTGGCAGGAAGTAAACGTTCCGCTAATTTGCGGGCATGCATTTGGAACATATCCCAAGTCACAACATATTTTTCGCTCATAACAAATACCTTAAACTTTGTCGCTAAATAAAAAAATTGCGGAATTTTAACCTGAATTGGCGTTTTATGCTATGATTTCCGCAAAAATTTTAATGAAAAAAGGAGTTCATTATGTCAGAAATTACCACATTACAACCGCAATTACTTTGGAAATGGTTTGATCAAATTTGTGCGATTCCACATCCTTCTCATCACGAAGATGCACTCGCGACCTTTATTGTTAACTGGGCGAAAGAAAAAAAATTTTTTGCTGAGCGTGATGAAGCCGGTAATGTATTAATTCGTAAACCTGCCACAGCAGGAATGGAAAACAGCCAACCTGTTGTATTACAAGCACATTTAGATATGGTGCCGCAAGCAAATGAAGGCAATCCTCATAATTTTACCCAAGACCCTATTCGTCCTTATATCGACGGTGATTGGGTAAAAGCGCAAGGTACCACACTTGGCGCAGATAACGGTATCGGCTTAGCCTCGACCTTAGCGGTATTAGAAAGTACTGATATTGCACATCCACCACTTGAAGTGTTGCTCACCATGACTGAAGAAACCGGAATGGATGGTGCCGTACATCTTCGTCGTAACTGGTTAAAATCAGAAATCTTAATTAATACCGATACCGAAGAAATTGGTGAAATCTACATTGGTTGTGCTGGTGGAGTGAATGCTAATGTTGAGCTACCTATTCACCATGAAACCAATTCATTCAACCATACTTTGCAAATTAACTTAAAAGGTTTACGTGGCGGTCACTCTGGTTGTGATATTCACACCACACGTGCGAATGCAATTAAAGTATTGGCGCGTTTATTAGCAAAACTTTCACAAAATCAACCGCACTTTACCCTTGCAGAAATTCGTGGTGGCTCAATTCGTAACGCGATTCCACGTGAAGCCGCCGCAACCATTTGCTTCAATCATGATGTAGAAAGCGTAAAAAGTGCAGTCAAAAATTTTGAAGTTTTATTGAAAGAAGAGCTTGCTATTGCTGAACCTAACTTAACCTTAACCGCTGAGCAAGTTGAAAATCCAAAACAAACCTTCACGCTTGAAACCACCAAAAAAGTGATTAATTTGCTAAATGTCTTACCAAACGGTGTGATTCGTAATAGTGATGTAATCAAAAATGTCGTGGAAAGCTCGTTGAGCATTGGTGTATTAAAAACTCTTGAAGACAAAATCAAAGGTACGATTCTTATTCGCTCGCTTATTGAAAGTGGTAAAGAGTATGTAGAAGACACCTTAACCTCACTCGCTAAACTCACTGGTGCAACAGTTGAATTTTCAGGTTCTTACCCAGGTTGGAAACCAGTAAATGACACCGCAATTTTAACCTTAATGAAAAAACATTATGCAGAAGTACTTGGCAAAGAGCCTGAGATTAAAGTCATTCATGCGGGTCTTGAATGTGGCTTGTTGAAAGAACATTATCCAAATATTGATATGATTTCTGTGGGACCAACTATTCGCAATGCGCATTCGCCAGATGAAAAAGTCCAAATTTCAACAGTAAAAACTTACTGGGAATTACTCACTAAAGTCTTAGCGGATATTAAATAATCTACAAATAAAAAGGGCTAAATATTACATTTAGCCCTTTGTTTTTTATCTTTTATAAACTACGTAATGCTTCGATACGTTTTTCAAGTGGCGGATGGCTCATAAAGAGTTCGCTACGTTTGCCGTTAATCATAAAGGCATTAAGTGAACCTTCCATCTCTTGTGGCTCATGAATTTGTTGTAAACGTTGTAATGCCGCAATCATTTTTTCTTTACCAACAAGTTGTGCAGAACCTGCATCTGCGCGATATTCGCGATAGCGCGAGAACCACATCGCGATAATGCTCGCTAAAATACCAAATACAATTTCTAACACCATTGAAACCAAGAAATAAATGCCTGAACTACGGCTTTCTTCATCGCCATTACGAGAACTTGCTACCACATTGGCAATTACGCGAGATAAGAAAATCACGAAGGTATTCAATACGCCCTGCAATAAAGTCATGGTTACCATATCACCGTTCGCGATGTGTGAGACCTCATGAGCCAATACTGCTTCAGCTTCCTCTTCCGTCATGGAGTTCAATAAGCCTGTACTAATCGCTACTAAAGAATTGTTTTTAGTTGCACCTGTAGCAAAAGCATTCGCATCATTAGAATGGTAAATTGCCACATCTGGCATTGGGATGCCTGCTTGTTGCGCTTGACGGCGTACAGTTTCCACTAACCAACGCTCAGCCTGATTACGAGGTTCGGTAATCACTTCCGCGCCCACAGAACGCAATGCCATGGTTTTTGATAAGAATAATGAAATCAATGATCCAGCAAAACCAAAAAGCATCGCCATAATTAAAATGCCACCTGTACTATTTCCTGCAATACCGGTCACATTTAAAATAATCCCTAACACAAGCATCACAGCAAAGTTAGTGGCTAAAAATAAAAGGATTCGCATCATAATAAAGTTCCTCAATAAAATAGAAAGTAAACACTGCAATAATGGAGAATTTTTTACAAAATTCAAGGTTAAACAAATAATTTATTGTAAATCTTCTAAGGTATTAAAATTTACAAATCGTCCTTCTTGTTCGTCAAATTGGACAGCAACCGCGCCATTTTTGTTCATAAATTGTAATAAACGACGTTCGCCTTCGTTTAAATAAGCTCGTAACTTCTCTTTAAGCTGAACGGACATCAAACAAAATGTCGGATGTTCACGCTCTTTATCTTTTGCGTAAGCCATTAAAGTACGGTCATTTTTAACCGCACTTTGTAGTTTTTCTAATAAGTTTTGTGGAAAATACGGACTATCACAAGGCACAAAAAGTACAAAATCCGTTTTAGCTTTTTCGAGTGCTGTTAACATACCGCTCAACGGCCCCTGAAAATCAGGCAATTCATCTGAAAATACGGGAAAGCCCCATTGTGCATATTCCGCATGGTGGCGATTAGCATTAATTGAAATATCAATCACTTGAGGTTGTAAGCGTTCAATCACATGGCTAATTAATGGTTTATTTTGTAAAAGCTGTAAGCCTTTATCCGCCCCATGCATTCTCCGTGCTTTTCCACCCGCTAAAATAACCGCACTTATTGTGTATTCCATATTTTCTTATTGCCTCATTTGAAGTATGATCTAGCCTTATTTTTCTCCATTTAAAAGGAAATAGCAATGAAATGTAAGCGTTTAAATGAAGTATTGGAACTTTTACAACCTTATTGGTCTAAAGACCCAGATCTGAGCTTGTTACAAATTTTGCAAAAAATTGCTGATGAAGCAGGTTTTGATAAACCCGTAGCAGAATTATCTGATGAAGTGATTATTTATCATTTAAAAATGCACGGTACAGATAAACTTGAGCCAATTCCTGGCATCAAAAAAGATTATGAAGAAGATTTTAAAACCGCATTGTTAAAAGCGCGCGGAATTATTAAATAAGGAAAACAAATGAAAAAAGTTTTATTTTTACTCGGTGCTTTATTTTCATTTAACGCATTCGCAGCTAATCTAGAAGAAGGTAAACAATACGTTCAAGTGGGTCAAACCGCTTCTGCACAGCCTGAAGTGATTGAATTTTTCTCTTTCTACTGCCCGCATTGCTATGCCTTTGAAATGGAATACCACATTCCAAAACAAGTTGCAGAAAGCTTACCAAAAGGCACTGAATTTAAACAATATCACGTTAACTTCTTAGGTCGTCAATCTGAAAACCTCACTCGTGCATGGGCATTAGCGATGGCACTTGGTGCAGAAAGCAAAGTGAAAGCGCCTTTATTTGAAGCCGCACAACAAGATAAATTAAGCTCAATGGACGATATTCGTAAAATCTTCATTGATAACGGTGTGACTGCTGAACAATTTGATAACAACATCAACAGCTTTGCTGTAAACGGTTTAGTGAATAAACAAGTGAATGCGGCTGAGCAGTTTAAAGTACATGGCGTACCTGATTTCTATGTCAATGGCAAATATCGTGTAAACCCTGAAGGCTTAAATTACGATGATTTCGTCAAAGATTATGTAGAAACCGTAAAAGGTTTATTGCAAAAATAAAAAAAAATTGGTTTAATGCCTGCCGTTTTTAAATATAAAGAAGAGAGATGATATTATGGCTGCTAGTTTCAGTGTTACTCGTCGTTTTTTTGACGACAAAAACTACCCACGCGGATTTTCCCGTCACGGTGATTATACAATCAAAGAATCCCAAGTATTAGAGCAATATGGTCAAGCGTTTAAAGCATTAGATTCAGGCGAGCGCAAGCCGACGACAAAAGAAGAAAAAGAATTTGTTGCTTTTTGCCGTGGTGAACGTGCACCGGAAACTTTCTTCGAAAAAACCTGGAATAAATATCGTACTCGCATTAACACAACAAAACGTGTTTACACCTTATCAGGTGATGTGAGCGAAGCGGCTTCTGGCGGCGAAGATTATTCCGGCGAATAATACATTTTAAAAGGCAGGCAGAAGCTTGCCTTTTGCTTTTTTACTCAATCCCCATGCTTGCCAAGGGCTGTGGGATATTTATCATTCAAACGTAAACATCAATGCAACTACCCATTTCCCAATATACCGAACTCCTGCAAAAAAAGACCGAAAAGCTGACCGCACTTTTGCAGCCCTTTAACGCCCCAGAAATAGCCGTGTTTGATTCGCCGACTAGTCATTATCGGATGCGTGCAGAATTTCGTATTTGGCATGATAAAGGCGATTTTTATCACATCATGTTTGATCAAACCACCTTGCAACGTTATCGAGTGGATGAGTTCCCGATTGCCAGCGAACTGATCAATCGCATGATGAAAGCCTTATTGCCGTTGTTAAAAACGCAGGAAGTGCTACATAAAAAACTGTTTCAAATTGATTATTTGAGCACGCTCAGCAATAAAATTATTGTAAGCCTGCTTTACCACAAGCAACTCACGGAAGAATGGCAAAGCGCTGCAGCAAACCTAAAAGGTGAATTACAACAACTTGGTTTTGATGTGCAGCTGATTGGTCGTGCGAGTAAACAAAAAATCTGTTTAGAGCAAGATTTTGTCGATGAAGTGTTACCGGTGAAAGGGCGTAATTACGTTTATCGCCAAGTGGAAAACAGCTTTACCCAGCCTAATGCAGCTGTAAATTGCAAGATGTTGGAATGGGCGATTGATTGCACTCAAGATTCTCAAGGCGATTTATTGGAGCTGTACTGCGGTAACGGCAATTTCTCTATCGCCCTTGCACAAAACTTCCGTAAAGTGCTTGCTACCGAAATCGCCAAGCCATCTGTTGCTGCTGCACAATTTAATATTGCGGAAAATGGTATAGATAATCTACAAATTATCCGTATGTCTGCAGAAGAGTTTACCCAAGCAATGAATGGCGTACGTGAGTTTAATCGCTTAAAAGGCATTGATTTAAAAGCCTATCAATGCAATACGATTTTTGTTGACCCACCACGAGCAGGGCTTGACCCTGACACGGTAAAACTGGTGCAGAATTACGATCGTATTTTGTATATTTCCTGCAATCCACATACCCTTTGTGAGAATTTGCAAACCCTAAGCCAAACCCACCGCATTGAAAAAGCGGCGCTGTTTGATCAATTCCCTTACACGGATCATATGGAAAGCGGCGTATGGCTGGTGAGAAAATAAAAATTCAACTGCTTGCCGAAGTGGGAACATTGTCAGAATTGACCGCACTTTGCGCCCCTCTTGGTATCGAGCATTGTACTGAAAGTCCGCTTGCATTGGTGAAAACTGAAAGTCATCTCGCCTTGCGTAAACTCGATGAGCCCAAATTAGGCGATGTGTTTGTAGATTTCGTAGCCGGCGCAATGGCTCATCGTCGTAAA